>CAYMTD010000193.1:168-4978 GCA_964393245.1 uncultured Syntrophaceae bacterium | reverse complement strand
CTTTTCGGGTGAGAAGGAAAGGTCAATCGCACCTCTTTCGGCAGGAATTTGAGGGAGTCCTTCGCCAAATGGAGAGAAAATGGGAGGGAGGTGGAGATGAAGCAGAGGAACTCGAACCATTCAGAAGCCTGATTCCCTGCCCGGACTGCCAGGGGGCCCGGCTGAAGAAGGAGGTCTTGTCAATCAAAGTGGGGGGGAAATCGATTGCCGAGATCGCCCATTTTTATATCCATGAGGCACTTGAGTTCTTGGAGCGTTTGGAATTGCCGCCCAGGTCCCAGAAGATCGCTCAGGGGATTCTAAGAGAGATTGAGGAGAGGTTAAAGTTCATGATGGAGGTTGGCTTGGGCTACCTTACCTTGGATCGGGCTGCATCAACCCTGGCAGGCGGGGAGGCGCAACGGGTCCGTCTGGCCACACAGATTGGATCCAGTCTCGTGGGTGTCCTTTATATTCTGGACGAGCCCAGCATCGGACTCCATCAGAGGGACCAGGTGCGTCTCCTGGGAGTGCTCAAGCGCCTGAGGGATTTGGGCAATAGCGTGATTGTTGTGGAGCACGATGAAGAAACGATCCGTTCTGCTGATTACATCATCGACATGGGTCCCGGACCCGGACAAAAGGGAGGTGAGATTATCTTCACCGGGCCCCCAACAGAACTGATGGAGGCAGACCGTTCCTTGACAGGGTGCTATCTCTCTGGGAAGACATCCATCCCTCTTCCCGCCCAGAGAAGGCCCATCGAGGGAAGATTTCTGGTGATTCGAGGGGCGACGGCAAACAATCTGAAGAATATCGATGTGGAAATTCCTTTGGGGGCGTTCACCTGCGTGACGGGTGTTTCAGGATCGGGGAAGTCGACCTTGATCATCGATACCCTCTATTGCTTGCTGGCGCAACACCTTCACCGCGCCGCTCAGCGGTGTTCCTCCGTGAAGGGGATCGAAGGGTTGGAACAAGTGGACAAAGTGGTTCATGTGGATCAGATGCCCATCGGGAGGACGCCCCGCTCTAACCCTGCCACCTATACGGGCCTGTTTCAGCCCATCCGGGAACTTTTCGCTCAACTGCCAGAGTCGAGGACGAGGGGATTTCAGCCGGGTCGATTCAGTTTCAATGTTCCTGGGGGACGGTGTGAGTCATGTGGCGGCGACGGGGTGCTCAAGGTGGAAATGCACTTCCTCCCGGATGTCTATGTAACCTGTGAGACGTGCCATGGAAAGCGGTACAATCGAGAAACACTCGAGATCCGATACAAAGGGAAAACAATTTCAGATGTATTGGAGATGACGGCAGAAGAGGCGTACGATTTTTTCCAGCCGATCCCTGCGATCCATCAAAAGCTCCAGACCATGGTTGATGTCGGGCTGGGCTATCTTCAGTTGGGCCAACCTGCAACTACTCTTTCCGGGGGCGAGGCGCAGCGGATTAAATTAGCCAAGGAATTGAGTAAGAAGGAGACAGGGAGAACCGTCTATATCCTGGATGAACCAACCACGGGTCTTCATTTTGCAGACATTCAGCGGTTGCTCGATGTACTTAACCGGCTCACGGATAGAGGAAATACCGTCATTGTCATTGAACATAATTTAGAGGTGGTCAAGTCAGCGGATTATATCATTGATCTTGGTCCCGATGGAGGGGAGAAGGGAGGGGAGATCGTTGGACAGGGAACTCCGGAGCAACTGGTCCAAAATCCGGCCTCCTATACGGGTCAATTCCTGAGAAAAAAGATCCGGGATTTTATTCATTGACTTTTAGGGTGTCTGTTGTTAAGAACCTTTGGAATTCGTCGTAGGGGAGGGTGAACCATGGAAGAAAGGGAGAAATCAAGCACAGGGTTGGAGGAAAACGTCGCAGGGTTCTTCTGTTACCTTCTTGGCTTTGTCACGGGGATCGTCTTTTTAGTGGTGGAGAAGAGAAGCCGTTTCGTTAGATTTCATGCGATGCAATCCACGATCACTTTTCTTGGCCTCTTCGTTATCTCGATGATCTTAGGGGTGATTCCGATCCTCCATCTTCTTATCTATCCCATCTGGATTTTAAGCCTAATCCTTTGGCTTATCCTCATGGTGAAAGCTCTGCGGGGGGAGCGATACCTGCTGCCGATCGTAGGAAAGATGGCTGAAGAAAAGACGGGGCGATAGATCGGTTTTTAGAATGAAGCGAGACCCTAAGAAAAAAAGCAAGAAGAGAAGCCGAAAAAAGGGCAGGATAGGGAAATTTTTCGTCTTCCTGATCATCGTCGGCATGGGTCTATTTTTAGCCTATCATTTTCGCCAGGAGATCTTCGACTCCTTGAGACCATTCTTGGAGAAAAAAACGGCAAAGACGGTCGTTGCGAAAGAAAAAAAGATGGTGACGCTCTATTTTTCTGACGCAGAATGTGAATATTTGATCGGGGAGAAGAGGGAGATTTCGAAAAGGGATAAGGTAGAAGAGGAGGCGGCGGAGACCCTCCACGAATTGATCAAGGGCTCCCGGGGGACACTCACCCGCACGGTGCCTTCTCGGACAGAACTGTTGGCCCTCAAAATTGATGAACAAGGAACGGCTAAGGTTAGTTTTAATCAGGCCCTCTCCAAAGAGCATCCCGGAGGAAGTTCTGCGGAGATGATGACCATCTACTCGATCGTCAATTCGCTGACCCTCAATTTTCCTCAGATCAAGCGGGTTCAGATTCTTATCGATGGGAAAGTGGTGGAAAGCATCGCCGGCCATATCTCTTTAAGACACCCAATCACTACTAACCCAAAGATGGTCAAAAAATAGGAAAGAGGTGAAGAGTTCATTGACTTTAGAAGAGAATGAATGATAATATTCTCTAAGAAATTCGGGAAGATTTATGCTGGACGTCAAATACATTCGAGAGCATTTTGAGGAGGTCCGGGAGCGACTTGGGCAAAGGGGACAGGCGGTCAGTCTTGATCCGTTTGTTTCAATTGATAGCGAACGAAGGAAAGCGATTCAGGAATGGGAAAGGTTGAGGGCCCTTCAGAAAAAAGTCTCTGATGAGGTAAGTAATAGAAAGCGAGAAGGAACGGATGCGTCAGAATTGATTTCGGAAATGAGGAAAGTTTCGCAGGAGATCAAGGACCTGGATAAAATTGTTGAGGAGAAGGAGAGGGCCCTTCAGGAATTTCTCCTCGTCATTCCCAATCTCCCTCATCCATCGGTTCCGAAGGGAACAGATTCATCGGAGAATGAGGAGGTCAGGAGATGGGGGGAGATTTCAAAATTCGATTTCGAACCCAAACCCCACTGGGATATCGGTGAGGAGCTGGGCATCCTCGATTTCAAGAATGGAGCGAAGGTTGCCGGAGCCCGGTTTACCCTCTATTGGGATCTTGGGGCCAAGTTAGAGAGAGCCCTCATCAATTTTATGCTGGACCTTCATACACGGGAGCATGGATACCGCGAGGTGCTTCCTCCTTTTATGGTCAATCGGACGACCATGACTGGCACGGGGCAGCTCCCCAAGTTTGAAGAAGAGCTTTTTAAGATCGAGGGTCTCGAATACTTTCTGATTCCGACGGCGGAGGTCCCGGTCACCAATATCCATCAGGACGAAGTCCTTGAAGAGAGTGTCCTTCCCCTCTATTATACAGCCTACACGCCCTGTTTCCGGAAGGAGGCTGGGTCTTATGGAAAGGATACGCGGGGGCTGATTCGGCAGCATCAATTTAATAAGGTGGAACTGGTGAAGTTTTCGAAACCCGAAAATTCTTATGAAGAATTGGAAAAGCTTCTCTCAGATGCCGAAGAAGTGTTGAAAAGGCTGAAACTTCCTTATCGGGTGGTCACCCTCTGTACGGGAGATCTGGGGTTTTCAGCTTCGAAGACTTATGATATTGAGGTCTGGCTTCCGGGTCAGAACACATATAAAGAGATTTCTTCCTGCAGCAACTTTGAGGATTTTCAGGCCCGGAGGGCGAAGATTCGGTATCGCGTTTCAGGAAAATCGAAGACCGAGTACGTCCATACCTTGAACGGTTCCGGCTTGGCTGTCGGAAGGACATTGGTGGCCATCCTGGAAAACTATCAGCAGGCCGACGGAAGTGTGATCATCCCCGAAGTGCTGCGACCTTATTTGTATGGAGTGGAGCGGATAGAGAAAAGAAAATAGCGTAGTTAGGAGTTCGGTGTTCGGAGTTCGGAGATTTGAACAGAGTTCGAAAAGAATTTACTCCCAACTCCAAAGTAATACAAACGTAAAAAATATTTTATATGTAGGGCAAGGCTTCAGCCTTGTCTAAGGCAACCCTAAAGGGTTGCCCTATAAACTATGGGACGTGGGTTCGGCGACCGGAGGGAGGCGGAGTGAGCGAAGCGAACGAGCACATCCTACTCCCTTCGTCGCAGACGAAAAGAAGGTTTTAGTCGCAAAGGCAAGGGATGAATCGTGAATTAAAGCGGAGGGATGGCCGAGTGGTTTAAGGCGGCGGTCTTGCCCGCCGGAGGCGGGTCCGCCTTGGGCGGAAAAACCGCATACGGTAGTAGTGGTTTAATATGGCGTGTGTTTATATTTTGTTTAGCAGAAGCACAAGTAGATATTATGTTGGTTCGAGTAGAAAGGGTAGCGCTGATGGGCGTTTAAAATCACATAATGCAGGGAAGAGTAAATCGACAAAGGCAGGGCGTCCGTGGAGCTTAATTTATGAGGAGCAATGCTCGGATTATACAGATGCGCGCAGAAAAGAGAATTATTTGAAGTCTGGTGTTGGGAGAAGATGGATTAAAGAGAAATTTCAAAGTGCGGAGGGATGGCCGAGTGGTTTAAGGCGGCGGTCTTGCCCGCCGGAGGCGGGTC
>CAYMTD010000193.1:0-68 GCA_964393245.1 uncultured Syntrophaceae bacterium | reverse complement strand
AAGAGAAATTTCAAAGTGCGGAGGGATGGCCGAGTGGTTTAAGGCGGCGGTCTTGAAAACCGCTTCTC
>CAYMTD010000192.1:0-4989 GCA_964393245.1 uncultured Syntrophaceae bacterium | reverse complement strand
TGGAAGGCGATCTGATCGAGGCAGCCATCGTCTGGGTGAAAAACATTCTCTCAGGGAAGGTTCGTGTGCCTCCCATCAAAAAGGACCCCATCCCCGTCCCTGCAAAACTTCCAGAAGTGGATATTGGACACCTGAGTCGAAAGATCGATTCGCTTCTCCAGAAGGCCATTCTCGAGGGTGCAAAGATGACCCTCGAAGAGGGAATAAAATTGGAGGCGAAGATCTTTGGGCAGTGTCTACTGACAAAGGATATGAGGATTGGCATGGAAAACTTCCTGAAAAACGGGCCCAGGGTCAATGCGAATTTTGTCCATGAATGAGCGGCCATGGATGGACATGAATTTTTTTCCCGGCCGACATCGATGCTGTCCCCTGCATTTGAGCCTAATCGGCCTGGCCGCAGAGCTGCATCTCGGTATAGTCGTTATGGATATCCCGGCTCCTTCGATCTGTCCGCGAGGAGGGTAGCTCGATTCCCCTGGCCCCTGTTTTGGCTCCCTTAATGGCCTCCCTTCCGGAGATCATGAGAAAGTGTTGTGCCTACGATTTGCCCTCCCACACGCCCCGATTCCACGCCTTGACCAACAGCAGCTCGCCGGTTTACGGAATTCCTGCTACAATCTTCCAGATATTGACTTGCGCATAAGAATTGGATAAAAGAAAATAATTGTTATTTTAAACGACCACGAATCACGACTCCCGATTCGCGAAATAACGGAGGCAACGATGCGACTTCCTAAGTTTGAATATTTGGAACCGAGATCGGTCAAAGAGGCCTCAGAGGCTTTTGCTGCCGATCCCAAGGGATCGTTTCTCCTGGCCGGAGGAACAGACCTTTTGGTTAATATGAAGCACCGGGTCATCCAGCCGACAAGGGTCATCAATCTCAAGTCCATCCCAAAATTGGTCTATATTTCACCCAACAGGGATGGATTAAGAATCGGAGCCCTTACCACTCTTCACGATCTTACCAATTCCCCCTTGGTAAGGGATAAGTACCCTTCCCTCTGTCAGGCGGCTCAAGGAGTTGGAGCTTACTCCCATCAGGTCATGGGAACGGTTGGTGGAAACCTCTGCCAGGGGAATCGGTGCCGGTTCTATAATCAATCAATTTTCTGGCGAAGCGCCAGGGCTCTCTGTTACAAGGCAGGCGGTGATGTCTGTCATGTGGTAAAGAAAACAAGAGAATGTCATTCCACCTATTGTGGCGATATGGCTCCGCTGTTGATCGCCTTGAATGCTGAAATTAAATCAACAGGACCCGAGGGAGAACGATCTTTTCCTCTTAAAAAACTTTACACAGGGGATGCAAAGAAGCCCCTATCTTTGCGAAAGGGCGAAATTTTGAAAGAGGTTCTGATCCCCCCTCCTTCCGGTAAGACCTTCTATCTCAAATGGAGACTGAGAGATTCTCTTGAATTTCCCATCATCTCTGTTGCGACGAATCTGGAAGGAGATGGAGAGGGGGGGATTAAGAAGGCAAGGGTCATTTTCAGTGGTGTCGCTCCCGGACCTGTGGAGGCAGTAGAAGCGGAGAAGATATTGAAAGGAGCCGCTCTGGATGATCAGATGATCGAAAAGGTTGCCAATCAGGCGATCAAAGAAATTTCTCCCATGCGGACTTCCATCCATTCTCCGGCCTATAAACGAAAGATGGCAGGAATTCTTCTAAAACAAGCAATGGAAAAAATTAATACAAACGCATTATATCTTTTGTAGGGTAACCCTTCGGGGTTGCTTTAAGCAAGGCTAAAGCCTTGCTCTACATGTCAAATGATTTAATACGTTTGTATTAGTTCGTAGTTCGGAGTAACTCAGCCCTTTAGGGCTGAATCTGATCAGGGCTAAAGCCCTGAGTTACAGTTTTGGTCTGTTTTGTAACTCAGCCCTTTAGGGCTGACTTGATGAAAGAGGTTCTTTATGAAACAAATTTTAGAACTTCATATTAACGGGGAAGAGTTCGAGATCCTCACGGAGCCTCACAAAACCCTGCTCGAGGTATTGAGGGAGGATCTGGGCCTGACAGGAACAAAACGAGGTTGCGATTTGGGCGCCTGTGGAGCATGCACCGTCCTGATCGAGGGGAAGCCTTATCTTTCTTGTCTGACCTTAGGCGTTGATGTCCAGGGAAAAAAGATTGTCACCATTGAGGGTCTTGCTCAAGAAGGAGAACTTCACCCTCTTCAGAAGGCGTTTGTCGAAAAAGGGGCCATCCAGTGCGGATTTTGCACGCCCGGAATGATTCTCACAGCCAAGGCCTTTCTCGAAGAAAACCCCACGCCCACTGAAGAAGGGGTTAAGAAAGCCATTTCCGGTAACATCTGCCGCTGCACTGGTTATGTGAAGATCGTAGAGGCGATACTGTCAGTGGCTAAAAAACAATAAAGGAATCATTTTTGTAGGGCAGGCCTTCAGGCCTGCAAACTGCAAGGCTAAAGCCTTGCCCTACAATAATTGTAGCTCCTACATTTGTTAAGGGCAAAAAGATCGTCGGCAATAAATGCCGACGCTACAAAGGAAATCCTATTTAAAGGAGCCTCTCATGAGTAATTTCAACGTAGTTGGAAAGCGAGAGCCTATGCTCGATGCACTGGAGAAGGCAACGGGTCAGGCTAAATTTACGGATGACCTCACCCTTCCGGGGATGCTCTTTGGAAAAATCCTGAGAAGCCCTCATCCCCATGCGAAGGTCCTCCACGTAGATCTCTCCGGAGCTTTAAAAGTTAAAGGCGTTAAAGGGGCAATTTGTGGAAAAGATATTCCTAAGAAAAAATATGGCATCGTTCCCATGGCCAAAGATGAGTACGCTTTAGCGATTGACAAAGTTCGATATATCGGTGATGAGGTAGCAGCTGTGGTGGCTACCTCCCTTGATGCGGCAGAGGAGGCTCTCTCAAAGATTCGAGTTGATTATGAAGAACTCCCTGCTGTCTTCGACCCTCTGGAGGCAATGAAACCAGGTGCTCCAGTCCTCCATGACGAAGTTCCAAACAATGTCAGCGCAACCATTCACAAAGAATTTGGCAACGTGGAGAAGGCTTTTCTTGAATCGGATTTCATTTTTGAGGATACTTTTGAAACCCAGGCTGTCAATCACTGCCCCCTTGAACCCCAGGCCGCTTTGGCCGTGGTCGATCATTTTGGAAAAGTGACCCTTTGGTCATCAACACAGATCCCCTTCTTTCTCCGGAGGAATCTGGCCACCACGCTCGACATTCCCGAAAGCAGGGTCCGCATCATCAAACCGAAAGTGGGAGGGGGATTTGGCCAAAAGATCGATCTCTATGCTAAGGACTTCTGTGCCGCCTTCTTCGCCATGAAAACGAAAAGGCCTGTCAAATTTGTTTACGAGCGAGAAGAGGTCTTCACTTCTACCAGACAGCGCCATCCCATGCATATTGAGCTCAAGACAGGAATGAGGAAAGACGGAGCCATCTTGGCTCAACAGTTCAGAGTCATCGCCGATGGAGGCGCCTATAACAGTACAGCCCCACTGATGATCACCCTTGCCTGTTATTTCATCATGCTCCCCTACCATATCGAAAATCTTCTTTTCGAAGGCTACCATGTCTACACGAATAAACCCGTGGGCGGAGCGATGAGGGGTCATGGGATTCCTCAAGTCCGATTTGCAGTGGAGACTCAACTCGATATGATCGCTGAAAAGATGGGGATCGACCCGCTGGATCTCAGACTGAAAAATGCCTTCCTCGCTGGAGAACCCCATCCTGCAAAATTATTGGTACAGACCTGTGGTTTCAGCGATACGCTGCAGAAGGCAGCAGAGGGCATCGCATGGAAAGAGAAGAGAGGAAAACTTCCTTTCGGCAGAGGTGTGGGCTTGGCTGGAGCCAGTTTCCCAAGTGGCGTAAGCAACATGAGCCATATCTCTTCAGGTGCCATCGTTAAGATCGAGCGAGACAGTAGCATCACCCTTCTCACCGGTGCCGCAGATATCGGTCAGGGAGCAGAAACCGTCATCTCTCAGATCGTCGCCGAAGAACTGGGAGTACCGCTTGAGGATATCCGAATCACTGCAGCCGATACCGAGGTGACCCCCCTCGATCCCGGAACCTTTGGAAGTGGTGTCACCCTGAGGGCTGGCAATGCAGCCAAAATGGCTGCCAATTCAGCAAAGATGAAACTCTTCGAGGCGGTGGCTGAAAAAATGGAAGCAGAGATAGGAGAGCTGGAAATAAAGGATCGCCGGATCTTTGTCAAAGGAAGTCCCGAAAGGGGAATGAGCCTGCAGGAGGCGATAAAATTCTACCAATATTCGGACCGGCCCATGCCCATCATCGGACGAGGCTCTTACATGCCTCCAGCCAAAGAGCCTACGACCCTCCTCAAAGAGGATGGGAATTTCTCCCCTGCCTACTCTTTTATGACACAGGCGGCTGAAGTGGAAGTCGACACGCGGACTGGAAAGGTGAGAGTTTTGAAGATGGTGGCAAGCCACGACTGCGGAAGAGCGATTAATCCCATGCTGGTGGAAGGGCAGCTGGAGGGATCGGTGGTGGGTGGAATGGGCCAGGCCCTTTATGAGGATGTGATTACCGATAAAGGCCAGGTTGTCAACCCTTCGTTCTTAGATTACGGGATCCCCACCTCTATGGAAATCCCGTCCATTACCTCTGTGGAGGTCGAGACGGACGACCCCGAAGGTCCCTTTGGTGCAAAGGAGTCGGGGGAGGGAACCCAGTTGGCCCCTGCCCCTGCCATTATCAATGCCATTTACGATGCCATCGGTGTAAGGTTTAAGAGCCTTCCGGTCACACCGGAGAAGGTCCTGGAAGCCCTCCAGAAGAAAGGATCATAGATGATCCCTAAATTCCAATCACCAAATCCCAAATTCCAAATAATTCCCAATAACCAAATTTCAATAACCAAACAACTTCTGATCATATAAAACCAGTTTGGGCATTGGATATTGAATTCCTACATTGTTAAATCTGAGAATTTTCTTCTAACATTTTTTGTATGCCTCCC
>CAYMTD010000191.1:0-5033 GCA_964393245.1 uncultured Syntrophaceae bacterium | reverse complement strand
AGACTCTCTCTTCAGCGAAAAGTCGAATCTGCCCTCCTGGAGGCGAATATTGTCAGCCCCCATCTCTTTGTAACTGTAGAAAACTCCAACACGGTTCGTCTCTATGGGATGGTGAATTCGCAAGAGGAAAAAGAGGGCGTTGGAAAAGTGGTCAAGGGAATCAAAGACACCAAGAAGGTGGTAAATGATCTGGTAGTCTTCAGAGGCTCAATGGGTGCCTGAAAAAATTGATAGGGCGGCGAATTGACGTAGAGCAGTTTTGATGTGTCACCCTGAACCTGTTTCAGGGTCTATGGCCCTTCCGATATTGTTAGATGCTGAATCAATACTGAAACAAGTTCAGCACAAGGTTCAGCATGACATTTTTTTGGTTTTCGAGTTTTTGCGAAATCACCAATATTCCATCAACCCGCTATTCCATTCGGGGCGGGTTTATTTTTTTCCATATTCCACCGATAGGCAAAAAGAACGATTCCTCCAATGATCATAAAAGAAGTGAGAATCTGACCCATCGTGAAGGGACCGAGGATGAAGCCTAAGTGTGCATCCGGTTCTCTGACGAATTCAACAAGAAAACGAAATCCTCCATAAAAAAAGAGAAAGATCGCTAAGAGTCCTCCCGTTGGGAGCTTCTTGTCTTTGATGAGCCACAGAATGAGAAAAAGGACACCCCCCTCCAGGGCACTCTCATAAAGCTGGGAAGGATGGCGGGGCAGAGGGCCTCCCTTTGGAAAGATCATTCCCCAGGGAACTTTGGTCACACGTCCGTAAAGCTCCCCGTTGATGAAATTACCAATTCTTCCTAAGCCCAATCCAATCGGGGCGGTCACAATGACGAGGTCTGAAATCTTCCAGAAGGATTTCCCATTCTTCCAGCAGAAAAGAATACCCACCAAGAGAACACCAATCAGGCCCCCGTGGAAGGACATCCCTCCATGCCAGATCGCAAGGATCTCAAACGGGTCGGCGAGATAGGCTTTGAGGTCGTAAAAAAGCACGTATCCCAATCGTGCTCCGACCATAAGGCCGAGGATGAGATAGAAATAGAGATTCTCCACCTCCGATTTCGAAAAGTCGAGGTCCTTCTTTTTTATTTGATACCGGACCAGCAGATAGGATGCGAGAAATCCTAACACATACATCAGCCCATACCAGCCCACGCGAGCAGGGCCCACTTCGAAAATAATCGGATCGATATTGACCTTCATCCCTTCCTCCCTATGGTTATGGTTTAATTCTATTTAAATCGTGACAAAGAATCAAGCCATTTTAACGGGAAGCAGGAAATCGATATCCAGTTGACGTTCTGCAAGAATTTGAGTATAGTCTAATTATTATGAACGAGATTTCTCGAAAACAGCAGATCCTTCAAGATTTAAAGAAATTTGTCCTCTCAAAGGCCACCATCATTTATATCCTCTCGGACGAAGAGGATCGTATGGAGGGTCTTCTCAAGGAGTTATCTGCCATGTTCCAGCCCAAACCCAAACTCCTCATCTGGAATCCCTTCCAAGGGTTAGTCGGTGAGAACGAGAAGGTTGAAAACTCAAAGAACGCGCTGGACGCCTTGGACAAAGTGATTCAGAGGGGGGAACAGACCATCTACCTCTTCGAAGGACTTCACCCCTTTCTCAAAGCCGATCCGCTCGTTGCAAGAAAGCTGAAAGACCTTCATCGCGCCCTCCGCAATCGTTATTCCACGCTGTTTGTCATCGCCCCTTCGTTGATCGTTCCGGAAGAGCTCCGCCGGGACATGATTGTTTATGAACTTCCTATGCCGGATGGGACGGAGGTGGAACGGACGCTCATGGGCGTGATCTCGGGCAGTCCTCATGCTTCGAGTCTCACTGAGTCCTTAACTCCCGCCTTAAAGGATCAGATGGTTAAGGCTGCGATGGGACTCTCTCTCGACCAGGTCGCTCGAGCCTTCCGGAGCGCCTTGATTGGTAGGACGACGGTCGAATCCACTCTCATTGAAGCCCTTCTCGATGAAAAGGGGCAGCTCATCAAGAAGTCAGGAATTCTCACCCTGGCCAGGCATCGACCTTCGATGGAGGAGATCGGCGGGCTGGAGAATCTGAAGGATTGGTTGAAGAAAAGAGGTCGTGTCCTAGACAGCGAAGGCAGGGCCTTCGGTCTCGAGCTCCCCAAGGGGGTCTTGATCACAGGGGTTTCCGGATGTGGAAAGAGCCTCTGTGCCAAAGTCTTTGCGTCCTATTGGGGAATTCCTCTGCTCCATCTCGATATGGCCAGACTTTATGATGGAACGGTTGGAGAGCCCGAGGAGGCCTTGCAGGTGGCCCTTCGAACCGCAGAAACGGTTGCACCCGCTGTCCTCTGGATCGACGAGATTGAAGCGGGAATTAGCATTCAAAGCCAGAAGGCCGGAGGGGGAACGCAATCCCGGGTCTTCGCTTCGTTCCTCACCTGGATGCAGGAAAAGACAGCCTTCGTCTTCATCGCGGCCACGGCCAACGTGATCGAGCTTCTTCCTCCGGAGGTGTTAAGAAAGGGGCGTTTTGATCAGATCTTTTTTGTCACCTTGCCCCATCCCCAGGAGAGAAAGGCTATCTTTTCGATTCATTTGAAGAAGAATGGGGCCGATCTATCCCACATCAATCTGGACATGCTGGTGAAGGTGACGGAAGGGTTTAATGGCGCTGAGATCGAGCAGGCAGTGAACGGGGCAATGATCGAAGCCTTCAATGCGGGACGTCCTCTGAACGAGCATGACATCATCATCGCCGCCGGGAATATCGTTCCCCTTTCCACGACGATGAGGGAGGAAATTGGAAGAATGGAGCGCTGGGCCTACAACCGGGCGATCCCCGCCTCTCGAAGCTGAGTTAGTAATCCTCTTTATCCTCTTCGCCGTAATCCTCCTCTTCTTCCTCCTCTTCTTTTTCTTCGTAATCCTCTTCTTCCTCTTCCTCTTCGTCCCGTTTCTTCCGTTTTGCTCTCAAATTGATCTTTTCCAGACTCTCATCCCCCAAATCATCTATCACCTCGTTGAAAAACAATGCCAGCGATACCACGTATTCCTCGGGTAATTCCCGAAACCATTCCAGCACCCTTTCGGCCATCTCCATCTTCTCACTGGCGGACGAACTCTCTATCAGATCGATCGCCTTACGGTAATGCTTATTAAATGCCTTGATCATAAAATTCTTTTCACCTCCTGAGAAACATTCTAACCCATCGTTCGCTGCCCATAAAGATGATACTTTCCTGATGGCTTGTCAACAATAAAAAATGGGAGGGATGGAAATCGGCTTCAAAGGCTTAACGGCTTCTCAATCCATACGAGTGACCTTCACACCCACAAAGGGCATCCGAGAAACGTAATCCTTCAGCAAAACTTTTCTTACCTCTCCGCCTCTCTCCTTGGTTCCGCTTGCATGGATGAGGTGGGCCTGCCCATCCTGCTCGATCCTGAGGAACCCTATATGACCGACCATTTCTCCAGACTTTCTTTCCTCAGGTTTTTTCATGAAGAAGACGATGTCTCCGCTCCTCAATTTCGCGAGACCCCTCTGAAGTCCACCGGGCGAGAGGATCTCCACAAAATCCCTTCCTCTCGAACCCTTGATCGTTAGGGTATCTCCGATGTCGCGGGTGATCTCCCTGCCCCACTTCCCACTAAAAATCATATCCTCCCCATATTCAAAACGATCCTCATAGTTTACAACCTTACCCTCCTTGAGGATCCCTTTCGAATGGAATCGCTTATCCAGTGCAAGTTGAATGGCCCCCTCAGGAGATCGGCTCAAGGCAAGCTCCACGACCCTGAAGGTCAGATACATACAATCGACCCTCTCATCAGCAACGATAACCGCCCTTGAGACATATTCTCCCAAGGGATCTCGATCATAAGGGTTGCCGATAAACCTCTCAGCCCAGAAGGCTATCTTCTCCCCGATTGGCCTCTCGATCAAAAGAGCTTGAAATTTCCGAATCTCGTCCTCCGTAAGGGCATGCCCGTTATCGAGAGACAGATGAACCATGAAAAAAATGACGAGCATTTGGACAATCTTTATCTTGCTTCTAAGCATCAGACTTTCTCGATGAAAGAATTCGACGTTTAACGTAAGGGTAAGTTTACTTCTTTATTGGGTAACTTTCAAGATGAGAAGGAAGGAGTTCTTGAAACGGGCTCTGCGCAGGCGCGCTCGGGGCCTCGGCGAGAGCAACCTCTTCGGTGGGGTGGGTTGGATTTGAGATGAAAGGAATCAACGGCACATTAAATGCTTACCCATTTCCCTTCATTCTTCAATTCCAATGGACTCCCAATTGCTGCTTCCAACATTTTAAAAAACTGATTGACGATTTCAATCGCATTCTCTTCTTCAATGAGGAGGAAGTTGATAATCTGACCCATCCTCGCCTCAATGAATTGAAAATCTCCCTTCAAGCCATACGCGATTCCCCAGCCGTAGCTGCCAGAATCTGTCCGCTGTCCACATCCAATCGACTCATCAATAGTAGAATAGATCATCCAATATTCCACATTGTCGATGCTCTTTTCCCATAAGAACGTTCCATCCTCATTCTTCTCCCCCTTCGCGATGGCAAGCTCTTTGATTCGGTCAAAGGGTGCTGGAAGATCCTCGCCGTAAGTTACTGCTGAAGAATTGCAAAGCAGGAGAGACGCGAAAAGAATGATCTTCAGTATCATCTTCAAACGCTTCATCTCTATCACCTCCTTTGTCTGACTATTGAGGATGCATAATTGATGCCAGCCCAAGACGAATCTATCCAACTCGTGGATAATTCCGGCATTTTCTCAATTTGCATTTTTCACAAAGATCACACAAAATGACCCTTTTTTGTCACAATCACGCAGCATATTCTTGTAGAATATTCTGAGCAGAGATAAACCGGAGGCCGAGGGCCGGACAGGGTTTTTCTTTGAAACTGTTCCGTTCCGTCGCCTCCATTTCATTTGACACAAAAGGGATTTTTCTTTATATTGTTAGACGTGCCGGAGTGGTGAAACTGGTAGACGCACGGGACTCAAAATCCCGCGGGGCTTC
>CAYMTD010000190.1:0-5079 GCA_964393245.1 uncultured Syntrophaceae bacterium | reverse complement strand
TCCTTACGGGTGAAGAGGAGAATATCCGGAAAATAACCGAGGACATAGGGTTTCGCTGCAAAAGGGAGGGGAAGACCTTCCAACATCCGATCTTAATGGTCATCCTCTCTCCAGGCGGGAAAATTACTCGTTACATGTACGGGACGGAAGTTCTCCCCTTTGACCTGAAGATGGCGCTTCTCGAAGCTTCTGAAGGAAGGATCGGACCGACCGTCAGTAAGGTCCTCAGATTCTGTTTCAGCTATGACCCAAAAGGTCGGAAATATGTCTTCAACACCTTGAAAGTGACGGGCATTGTCACAATTGCTTTTGCGCTGTCGTTCATCCTATTTCTCGTTCTCAAAAGAAAAAAACAGCCAGGGAAAGAAGGATAGAGACATGTCCTCAACGAATGTGCTCAGCTTTTACGAACAGGAGGGGAGATATCGCGGAATCCCCGGATGGATCTTTTCGACTGACCATAAGCGAATTGGCCTCCTCTATCTCATTGCTATCCTCAGCTTCTTTTTTGTCGGAGTCTCACTCGGATTTCTGATGCGTCTTGAATTGATTGCCCCCGGTCCCACCCTCATGAAGCCGCAGACCTATAATGCCATCTTTACGCTGCATGGGGTCATCATGATCTTCCTGTTTGTTATCCCTGGCATCCCAGCCATTTTCGGAAATTTCTTTTTGCCTATTCACATCGGAGCACGGGATGTGGCCTTCCCGAGGCTGAATCTTCTTTCCTGGTGGATTTATATGATCGGGGCGATCTTGGCCATCCTCTCCCTTTTCACTGGAGCCGGCCCCATTGATACCGGCTGGACATTCTATGTGCCATATAGCCTCAGAACGACGGTCAACGTCCCGCTCGCCGTCTTCGCTGTCTTCATTCTCGGATTCTCTTCCATCCTGACCGGGATCAACTTTGTAACGACTGTTCACCGGCTTCGAGCTCCTGGAATGGGTTGGTTTCGGTTACCCCTTTTCATATGGAGTCTTTATGCTACTGCATGGGTTCAGATTCTTGCCACCCCTGTTGTGGGAATCACTCTATTGCTCACCCTGATGGAGAGATTAGTAGGAGTGGGGGTCTTCGATCCGACGAAGGGCGGGGATCCTATCCTGTACCAGCATCTCTTCTGGATCTATTCCCATCCAGCGGTCTACATTATGATACTGCCGGGCATGGGGGTGATCACGGAGATCATTCCGGTCTTCGCTCGGAGAACGATCTTTGGATATAAAGCCATCGCCTTCTCAAGCATTGCCATTGCTTTGGTGGGTTCCTTCGTCTGGGGGCACCATATGTTCGTCAGCGGTCAGAGTGATACGGCCTCGATCATCTTTTCTGCCCTGACATTCCTCGTCGCCGTCCCCAGCGCTGTCAAAGTCTTCAACTGGGTGGCTACTCTCTACAAAGGCTCTATTGAAATGGAGCCTCCCCTTCTCTTTGCCCTCACCTTCATCTTCCTCTTTGCGATCGGAGGCCTGACGGGCCTCTTCCAGGGAACCCTCGCTACCGATGTTCACCTCCACGATACGTACTGGGTGGTCGGACATTTTCATTATGTGATCTTCGGAGGGACAGGATTTGCCATCTTTGGAGCCCTCCATTATTGGTTTCCAAAAATGTTTGGAAGGATGTATGGAAAGAAGATTCCTTACGTGGCGTGGTTTTTTCTCTTCATCGGATTCAACACCCTCTTTTTTCCCATGCTCGTCATGGGCTGGCAGGGGATGCCCAGAAGGTACTACGACTATCTCCCCCCATTCCAGACGCTCCAATTAATCTCCACGATCGGATCCTGGATCCTGATTACAGGGTTGATCCTGATGTTTTCAAATCTGATCTTTTCCCTTTTCAGAGGGGAGAAGGGAGAGGATAATCCCTGGGGCGGAGCGACCCTTGAGTGGCAGATTCCATCCCCACCGCCAAAAGAGAATTTTGAGAAGATCCCCGTGGTTGAAAAACAACCGTATGACTTTCGAAAAGACTAAAAGGGTTCTAAGGGCCAAGGATTCAAGGAGTCCAGTTAAATAGATTTATCCTTAAATCATTAAATATAATTGTGCTGAAGTTTGGAAACTATTTTGGAAAAAAAATTGAGACCTCGATTCCCTGCCTACTACAGGCAGGCTTGAACCCTATCCGGGTGCGAATAATGAAAAACGAACACTGTTATGGAGACACATAGAGACTATACGGGCTCAAAGATAGGGATGTGGCTTTTCCTCCTTTCGGAGATTCTTCTCTTTGGGGGGCTCTTCATCCTTTATTCCGTCTACCGGTTTAAGAATCCCACGGAGTTTCATCTGGCCGCGGAAGAGTTGAATCGGCCCTTCGGGACACTCAACACGCTCCTCCTCATCACCAGCAGTCTGACCATGGCTCTCTCTATTTCCTGGCTCCAGAAAGGGAATCAGAGACTTTCCCAACTTTTTCTGGCCGCCACCCTCTTCTTCGGACTCTTCTTCCTTGGGATCAAATATTTCGAGTGGAGTGGAAAGATTCACCATGGAATATATCCTAATTCGCCTAATCTTCTAACCCGCGCAAAAGGAGAAGTCCTCTTCTTCGGTCTCTACTATTCGATGACCGGTTTGCACGGCCTGCATGTGCTGGTAGGCGTATGTATTCTTTTTGCCATGTTCCTTCTCGTGAAAAAGGGAAAAGTCGGGAAGGACCATTTCGTTCCTTTAGAAAATTCTGGATTGTACTGGCATTTGGTGGATATTGTCTGGATCTTTTTATTCCCTCTGTTTTATTTGATTACTTAACGTCCGACCCCCTTTAAAAAGGGCGGAAGTGGAGGGCTAAAAGGGGAGAATAGAGGTTTTGGAGAAGAACGAATGAAGAACGGAGAAGAAAAATTTCATCCGATAGAGCCCAAAACTTATGTTCTGGTATGGGTAGGATTGTTAATTTTGACAGGGATCACGGTCTCCCTGGCAGGGATGGATCTCGGCCGCTTGAGTGTCGTTGCCGCCCTGATCATTGCTGCACTGAAGTCTACGTTGGTCCTCAATTTTTTCATGCACCTGAAATATGAGAAAGGCCTATTGCTATTTAGGTTGATGATCCCAGGGATTCTGGTTCTTCTTGTCCTGTTCATTGGAATCACATTCTTTGACGTGGCTTTCCGTTGAGATGAGAGAGATATGATTTCAGGAGCAACAGGTTTGTCAGGAAGGGTCGTAGAGAATGTCTTTCTCTATATTGCCGCCATTGCTGTCTTCTTTCTCGTTCTGATTACTTTTCTGATGGTCTACTTTGTCATCCGGTATCGTCGGAAGAGAAATCCAAAGCCTGAAGACATCGAAGGAAGGCTTTGGCTGGAGATCACCTGGACGATTGTCCCAACCATTTTAGTTATGACCATGTTTTATTATGGGTATACCGGATTTTCGACCCTGAAAAGGATTCCTGAAGGGGCCATGAAAGTCAAGGTGATCGCTCGGCAGTGGTCGTGGCTTTTTGAATATGAGAGTGGGATTAAGACGAATGAATTGAAGGTTCCGGTAGGAAAGCCCATCAACTTGCTCCTCACCTCCCAAGACGTCATCCACAGCTTCTATATGCCTGCCTTCAAGATCAAACAGGATGTTGTACCGGGGATGGTAAATCAGTTGTGGTTTAAACCGACGGAGGTGGGGACCTACGATGTCCTCTGCGCAGAGTATTGCGGAATGCAGCATTCCTATATGCTCACCAAGGTGAGTGTGGTTCCAGAGGAAGAGTTCAATCAATGGTATCAGAAAGGAATTGAGGAGAAAGCTGCCAAGATTCCTTCCCGTGGCATTCAGCTCTTCCAGGAAAAGGGATGCCGAGCTTGTCATAGCGTCGATGGAACACCCCTCGTGGGTCCAACAGTCAAGGGCCTCTTTGGGAAGACAGTCACTGTGTTAACTGAGGGAAAGGAGCGACAGACGAGGGCGGACGAGGCCTACCTGAAGAAGTCCCTGCTCGAACCGAATGCGGATGTGGTCAAAGGTTTTCCCCCGATCATGCCGTCCCAGAGGGGTTTGACCACCGATGAGGAAATCGAAGAGATCATCGCCTATATCAAGGAATTGAAGTAAAATGAAGAATTGGATCCGAATCTATTTAGAGCTGACGAAATTCAGAATCACCCTCTTCGCGGCCCTTTCAACCTCCGCTGGTTTCATCTTGGCGAAGCAGGGTTTAAGCAGCGAAATGATAACGGCGGTCTCAGGAGTCTTCTTTTTAGCCTCTGGTGCCTGTGCCCTCAACCAGTATCAGGAGAGGCAGAGGGATCGGTTGATGGAGAGAACCCGGGGGCGCCCCATCCCTACTCAAAGATTGAGCGCTGCCATGGGCTTGGCCATTGCCCTCTTTCTCCTCGCCATCGGTTTATTCACTCTCCAAAGAGGCACGAATAAAATGGTTTTTGTTTCAGGAATCCTGGCCCTCTGCTGGTATAACGGGCTATATACCTTCCTCAAGAGAAGAACTGCCTTTTCTGCGATTCCGGGAGCACTGGTAGGGGCTATTCCGCCCTTATTGGGCTGGGTTCATGGGGGAGGACGCCTTTTGGATCCTCAGATATTGGCCCTTGCCTTCTTCTTTTTCATCTGGCAGATCCCCCATTTCTGGCTTCTTCTTCTAAGTTTCGCGGCGGATTATGAGAAGGCCGGGTTTCCTTCGTTGACGAAAATCTTCACGGTAACTCAACTTAGGAGAATTACTTTTATATGGGTCTTTGCCACGGCTGTGGCTTGTTTGGTTATTCCTCTGTTCGGTTTGGTGAACTTCTATGCAGGTGAGGTAGGTCTCTTGGCTGCTGGAATCTGGCTGGTATGGAAGGCTTTCGTGCTTCTAAGGAGTCATCATCCAGAACTTCCTTTTCGGCTCGCTTTCAACTCCATTAACGCTTATGTCCTTCTGGTAATGTTCGTTCTTGCCTTAGATCACTTACTGTGATTTTCTTACGCCTCGTTCGGAAATGTATTGGTATGATTCTGTCTTGGTTGAGGCATGAAGACCCACGTTTCAAATTTCAGATTTGAGATTGCAGATTGATAACTTAAATCTGAAATCTAAAATCTACAATCTGAAATATTTCTGTTCGGCCT
>CAYMTD010000189.1:0-5092 GCA_964393245.1 uncultured Syntrophaceae bacterium | reverse complement strand
ATGGCATTGAGATTCAACAGGCCAATGCTTGGAGAGGCATCCATGATGATCAACTGATAGTTCTTCTCTATGGTGCTGAGCAAGCGCCTCAACCGAAATTCTCTCGAATTCATCGAAAAAAGAGAAAGCTCGACGGGTGAGAGATTCAGATTTGAAGGGATGATATCTAAGGTAGGGAGATCGGTTTTTACAATCGTCTTCTCAACCTCCTCCCGCTCGATCAGGGCATTGAAGAGGGTCTTGGGGTATTGTTGATTGTTTAGCCCCAAACACTGGGTGAGATGGCCCTGGGGATCGAGATCGATCAGAAGGGTCTTGAAACCCATCTGAGCCAGACGAAATCCGTAGGAGGCAGAGATGCTGCTCTTCCCCGTTCCCCCCTTAAAATTGAGGAAGAGCTGTTTGCGGATCGATTGGATTGGCGAGGGGAGCCCCAGGTAGTTGCGATACTTGACCACGTCCTCCGGTTTATAATATCGCTCGTGTTTCGCATTCCTTTTCGCGGGAGGGAGGACGCCTTGGGCTTCCTTCTCAAGAAGGTCTTGCTTCGTTACGCCAAGAAGTCTTGCAAACGCCAGTGGCGAATAGGTGGTATCTCCCAGGATCTGCGCTTTTTGAATAAGAGAGAGTGACTGAGTTGTCATTGAATATTCATCTCCTCGCCCTCACCGGGGAAGGGATGCTCCGTGTCCTTTCTTTGGGCTTGCTGCCATTCTCTCCAAGGTCTCTCTTGCCCATTTCCGGATGTCCGGATCTCGATCGGTCATGGCCTCCACCAAACGATCCTCACACTCCTCTGGATAGAGGGTGGTCAGGGAAAAGAGGGCAGCCTTTCTTACTCCTGCATCCGCGTCCTTGCACAGTTCTACGACAATGGGGAAGAGGCCTTCAGCCTGATTCCATCCCAATACAGTGGCCAACTTACGCCTCACCCATGGAGATTCATCGCTTAAGAACTGAAGGAGGAAATTCAGATCGATCTTCTCTCCCATTCGGAAAATGCCTCTGAGAGCCAGAAGCCTCACTCGCGGCTCCTTATCCTTCAAAGACTTTTTGAGCAAGGGAAGGATATTTGGATCCTTGAATTTGGCCAAAAAGGAAAGTGCCTGAATTCTAACCTCAGGGTCCTTATCAAATGAACATTCCTGAAAAAGAGGCAAGGTGATCGAGAGATCTAAATTCTCGAGATATCGAATGGCAAGGATCCTCGCCTTCGGATCAGGATGCTCTAAATCGGCCTGGGCCTGTTTCAGAATGGCCTGAGTTGAGAAGGCTTCGGTTACCTTGGATTGGGCGGAGGGAGAATCGTCTCTGCTCATTCGTTCTGACGCATCGAAAGGTGGAAGGGGCTCCCCTTTCGATTTTTCACAATCGGTCGATTTCAGATGAATCAGTCGGAATCGGTCGCTCACCTTTCAGTCCCCGAACATCCAAGAAGTACTTATTTCTTGAGCGAATCGATAAATTCGAACTTCAGTTGTTCAGAATATTTTTCCAACAGCATATCCAAAGCCTCTCGGACATAAACGGATTGGGGGACTTTGGTCTTTTCGGAAAGCTTTTTCAATGCATCCAGCTGCTCCCCGTTGATATAAATGGTTCTGGCAACCTTGGTCTGGCTCAAGCAGGCCTCCTTTGGTTTGTTTGCAACACAATATAATACAATACATTTGCCTTGTCAACAAAAATTGTCAATTGGACGAAAATTTATCATGCCCTGCCAGATTGGGCCTTTGGAGACCTCAAGAGACGACCTTCCCATGAATTCGTTTGACAAAGAGAATAGAAATCTGATAACTTCAGGCTGAATAATAAAAGACCTTTGGATCCGAAAGGAGGCGCGCGAAAATGGAGAAGCTCAACCGAAGAGATTTTATGAAGAAGACAGGCCTTGGGTTAGCCGCATGGAGTCTGGGTGGACGAACGGTCAACAAGATTTACGCACAGCCCAAACCTCCCATTAAAATCGGGGTGGCGATCTCATTAACCGGATCGATGGCCCGTGAAGGAGAACTGGAGGTAGGGGGATACAAGCTGTGGGGAAAGATCATTAATGAAAGGGGCTGCACCTTTGGCGAAGTAGAAAAATTAGGTTGCCCCGGGCCTGGGTTGCTTGGAAGGCAGGTGGAGTTCGTCGTATACGACGATAAGAGCGATCCGAGTGAGTCTAACAAATTGGTTCGAAAACTGATCGTCTCTGACAAGGTCGATCTCATCTTGGGTCCCTATGGAAGTCCGGCCTCCAATGCCATTGCCCCGTTGGCAGAGGAATACCGAATTCCTATTATCACTCCCTTGGCCAATGCGCCGGTCATCTGGGAGGGTAAGAAAAGGGAGTGGTTTGTCGGTGTACTTCCTCCAGCGTGGAAGAATCTTTACGGATGCCTCATGATTGGAAAAGAGAAAGGGGCGAAGACGGTTGCTTTCATCTATTCGGATACTCCCTTTCCGATCGGGGCCTGCAGGCCCCTGATTGCGAAGGCTAAAGAGATGGGAATAGAAGTGGTCGTCGATGAGGCCTATCCAAAAGAGACAGCAGACTGGGAACCCGTCATGTCGAAGGCTTGGTCCAAGAGGCCCGATTTGATCATGGGAGGAGGATATCTTCCCGATTCGATCGGATTGATCAAAGCGGCGAAAGCCGTGAATGCAACACCCAAACTCTTCGGTTTTCTCGTGGGCCCTGCCATCGCCGATTTCGCCAATTCTCTGAAAGGCGATGCTGCCTATACCACAGGTGAAACCTTCTGGGAGCCCTTCGTCAAAACACCTGGAAACCTGGAATTCTACCGGGCCTATTTGAATGAGTATCGTAAGGAACCCTCCTACCATGCAGCAGCCGGTTTTGCCGCAGGACAGATTCTGGAGCGGGCGGTCAAAGAGGTTGGAAACATCGAGGATAAGAAGGCCTTGAGAGACAAACTCTACTCGATTAAGACCTTGACTATCTTTGGTGAATATGAGGTGAATCCTCTTGGTCATCCGGATTCGGGTTGGCAAATGGGTAAGGCAACCAATCTGATCCAGTGGCAGAAGGCAGAGGGAAAGAGGCTTCTCCCAAATCAGGTAGCCATCCAAGGAATGGCAAAGCAGATTGTTTATCCAAAAGAGAGCAAGACCGCGGACGTTATTTATCCTTTCCCTGGATGGGGGAAGTAGAATTCAGATTGCGGAATGCGGATTTCGGAATAACGAAGATTTCGTAGGGGCGGCCCTCCGGGGCCGCCTTTTTTGAGCATTCGAAAAACCATGGTCAATTTTGTTGAGATCCTCATCAGAGGGTTGATGCTTGGGTCTGTATATGCCCTCGTCGGCATCGGTCTCACCCTTGTCTGGGGAGTCGTGGGGATCGTCAATATTGCCCATGGGGAGTTCATCATGTTGGGGGCCTATTTCGCCTACTGGGCCTTCAGCCTCCTCCATTTCAATCCCCTGGTATCCGTGGCCTTATCTATTCCTTTCTTCTTCTTTCTTGGGATGATGATTCATAGGCGGATCACAGAGAGATTCGTTAAAGCCCACGAACTTTCTGCACTCATTCTCACCTTTGGAATGTCGATCTTGATCTGGAATTTGGCACAATTTCTTTGGACCAACACCTATCGATCCGTTCCTTACCTAACCGGCAACTTTCCCGTCTGGGGTCTGGTCTTTGCAAGAAGTAAGACCATCTCCTTTGGCCTAGCGATCGCAATCACCGTCGCCCTATTCGGGTTTCTGAAATATTCGAAGTTAGGAAAAGGAATTCGGGCAACGTCCCAGAATTCGGAGGTCGCTTTGGTCTGCGGAATCAATACCACTAAAATGAGGGCCCTCACCTTTGGAATGGGGATTGCTTTGGCTGGTGCAGCGGGGGCTATCGTGAGCCTTCAATGGGTGATCTTCCCGCAGATGGGCAGCAGTTATGTCTCTAAGGCCTTTGCCATTGTGGTCCTGGGGGGATTAGGAAATATCCAAGGGGCGCTGGTAGGAGGGTGGATCATTGGTGTTTTGGAGAGCTTGGTGACGCAATATATGAGCGCCAAGATGGCACAGATCATTCCCTCGTTGATCATTTTGCTCATCCTTCTGCTCAGGCCAACAGGGTTATTTAAGAAATGAAAAATCGAATTTGGCTCGCGGTCCTTATTCTGATGGGCTTTCTCATTTGCGTTCCTTTCTTCGCTTCAGACTATTGGATCACCCTCTTGGTTCTCATCCTCATCTTTACAGTTTATGCCTCCGGATGGAATCTTTTTTCTGGACTGACGGGCTACACCAATTTTGGCCTGGCTTGGTTCATTGGCGTCAGTGGATATGTCAGCAGCCTCCTCATTGCCGACTACAACTGGTTTTGGCTAATGGCCTGGTCCATTGGAGCCCTTTTTGTTAGCATCGTCTCCATTGGGGTAGGCTACATCCTTCTCAGAATCAAAGGGGTCTATTTTGCCATTTCGATGGTCGCCCTGACAGAGGGAACGAGAGAGCTCTTCGGCACAGGGTACCTCGAACCGATCACTCATGGCGGAAAAGGCCTTCCATTCGTTGCGGGAATTCGACTGCCCACGCTCTATTGGTCGACGCTTCTCCTCGCCTTCGTCACTCTGATCGTCTGTTATAAAATCACCTCCTCCAAATTTGGCCTTCGTCTCATGGCCATTCGAGAGGATGAGCAGGCCGCAGAGACTTTGGGCATTCATACCACAAGGGATAAGATCACCGCCTTCGTTCTCAGCGCTTTTATCGTAGGACTCGCGGGCGCGATTCATTGTACCTATCAGAATTACATTGACCCGACTTACGCCTTCAATATCCAGCTCACCCTCACTCCCATTGTCATGACACTCTTTGGGGGTGTGGGCACGGTCTTCGGTCCGGTGATCGGAGCAACCCTCTTCACCTTTATCCATGAAATCCTCTGGGCTGAGCTGACCCTTCTCTATATGGCCATTTTCGGAGCCATCCTGATGGGATTGATTCTCTTCTTTCCCCAGGGCCTCTTGGGGTGGATAAAGGAAAAAGGCATTTTGCCGAGGAGTCGAAAGATATAGTATGGAACACTGCTGTCCAAATTGGTCGAGTATTTTCAAAAGCGCCGCTGATTTTATTAGAG
>CAYMTD010000188.1:0-5108 GCA_964393245.1 uncultured Syntrophaceae bacterium | reverse complement strand
GGGATATTGATGAAGGAAGCATGCGGGGGCCAGCATTTGGGATGATGAGTCAACCGTGTAACCCTGACACCGACACCGCCGATGCCGAGTTTTTATCTAAGAAGAGAATGGCGTTTTCGTGCTTCCTTAAGATCGTAGCCGGACAATTTGTTGAAACCGGTCCCTCGAGCGTCCGCCTTACCGCTTCCGCTTTTGTAGGGCCGGGTACGATACAGTAAATAAAACGTGCAGAAAGAATGGCAGGTAGGGTGAGCGTGATGGCCTTGCGGGGAACTTCTTGAAGATTCTTAAAACAGCCGTCCCGCACCTGCTGCTCGCGCGAAACCGGGTCGAGCTCAACGACCTTCACGAGCAATGGATCTTGAAAGTCGGCAAAAGGAGGGTCGTTGAAGGCGAGGTGGCCATTCTCGCCAATCCCGATACATGCAACGTCCAGGGGGTGATTTTTTAGAAGTTCCGCATATCTGTGGCACTCAGCCTCAAGGTCCGCAGCCAGTCCATTCAGGTAGTGAACCTTGCCGGGATGGACCTTTTCGAATAGCCTCACTTGCAGAAAATGAGCAAAGCTTTCCGGGGCTTCCTTCGGAAGGCCAACATATTCATCCAGGTGAAATGCTATCACCCTATTCCAATCAATCCCAGGACTTCGGCCGAGCTCTTCCAGGAATTCGTTCTGTGAGGGAGCCGCTGCAAAAACAATGGATAGTTCGCTCCTCGTTTTCAAGATCTCCCTCATCTTTTCGGCCACCGCCTGACCAGAAGCCTGTCCCATCTCTTTTCTGTCTGAAAAGACCTTAACCCGCAGTTTATTCTCTTCGAAAGTTCGCACCCAACTGGCCACGTGCGGTTCGCTCCCTCCCTTTTTAAGTTTTGGAATCTTACAGCCTCCCAGCTGACCCATCTCATTTTACCTTATAAATCATTCAAAGCCAACGGAATAACGTTGATAAGAATTCGTTCGGGGGCAGACCATTATAAAAGCGCATCGCTTCCAAGTGTATTCGTCAGCCACGAAAGAATCTTATTGACAGCCAAGAAGTTGTATGACATCATACAACCATGCCTCGCCTGCAGGGGATCTCAATATATACAGCGGAACCTATAAAAATAGAAATTAGCGGTCGCCATATTTCCCAGGTGACCCCCGTGAGAACGAAAACCTCTCTTCCCTATATCTCGCCAGGCTTTCTCGATATTCAGGTAAACGGATATATGGGGAGCGACTATAGCCTCGAAGACCTCTCTGAAGAGCACATCTCAAAAATTATTTTTCATCTCAGCCGTTCCGGAACGACCCAACACGTCCCGACTATCATCACCAGTCCTCGCGAAAGGATCGTCCGGAACTTAAAGGTGATCAGCCGGGCCGTTCGACAGTCACAACAGATAGACTCCGCCATCCTGGGAATCCACATCGAAGGTCCCTTCATCTCTCCAATAGATGGGCCTCGCGGAGCTCACAATCGAGCTTATGTGCGCCCCCCCGATCTCGACGAATTCAGAGAGTGGCAGGAAGTGGCTGAGGGGCGGATTATCCTCATTACCCTTAGCCCCGAATGGGAAGGGGCCCTGAAATTCATAGAAGCCGTTTCTTCAACGGGCGTGACGGTTGCCATTGGCCATACGGCCGCTCCGCCCGAACGAATCAGGGATGCAGTGGAGGCAGGCGCTCGCTTCTCCACGCACCTTGGAAATGCAAGCCATCCCATGATCCCCCGGCTTAAGAATTACCTCTGGGAACAATTGGCAGAGGAGCGCCTGATGGCAAGCATTATCTGCGACGGTTTCCACCTGCCCAGATCAGTGGTTCAGGTCTTCGCCCGAGCCAAGGGTCTCGATCGTTTGATCCTGGTTAGCGACGCAGCTTACTTAGCTGGCCTTCCGCCAGGTCTCTATCAGTGGAACGAAGTGGACGTTCAGGTCTTTGACGATGGACATTTAGGGCTTCCGGGGACCGAGTCCCTCGCCGGGGCTGCTCATCTTCTGGATTGGGATATTCCAAGATTCATGGAGTTTACCGGATACGGTTTCCGAGAAACCATTCCTCTCTGTACTCAGAATCCAGCTCGCATGTTGGGAGCCCCCGATAACTTTGGGAAATTGGAACCCGGTGCTCCAGCAAATCTGGTCCTATTCGAGTTCCAACCTGCAATGAAGCGTCTCAATATTCTTAAAACCCTATGTTTCGGTCAAGAAGTCTACTGTTCTGGCCCAAAGGGAACGGAAATGTAAGAGATGGAACTCAGAGCTCTCAAAAAGAAAAATCTTCAAGAGATGATTCGAGAACAGATCAAGCGCTACATCCTCGAAAAAGGAGGGGACCGGGGACATCCCCTGCCCACTGAAAATGAATGGTCGAAGCGATTCGGAATCAGCCGTACAGCCATTCGGGAGGCTCTCCGAGGATTAGAGGCCGTAGGCATTGTCGAGACACGTCACGGAGTTGGGCGATTTATACGGGACTTCAACTTCGAAGCCATTCTCAATAATCTGCCCTATAGTCTGGAGAAGGATATAAAAAATTTTAAGGATATTTTGGAGATCAGGGTGTGCCTGGAGTCGAGTTTCATAGAAAAAAATATCGATAAATTCACCGAGTCAGATATCACCGAAATTAAGAATATCCTTGCCAAACTGGAAAGACAGGTCTTGCGCCATTCTGGGGAGGGAGAACTCATCGAAACCCATACTGAATTTCACACGGCATTATACCGACATATGGATAATGCTCTTTTAATCAACCTGATTCGAATCTTCTCCACCATTCAAAGAAATCTTTGGTCCCTTCACAGGTATCGGACTCGTAATCGAAGGAAGTTCATTGAGGAACACAAGAACATCCTTGATGCGATCGTAAACAGAAATCCAAGGCTGGCCAGAGAGAGGATGATGGAGCACTTCGCTGAGCCTATCCGGTGGGTCATGGCTCAAAAAAACAGGGGGAAAGGAGGTGATCGGGCCTGATAGATCCCTTCAGTTTGACAAATACATTATTAGAAAGGAGAAGAATATGAAAAAGTTACCTTTTATCCTGACAGTAATGATGGCCTTCCTATATTTCGCCATCAGCGCGGAGGCACAAGAAAAGCTTTCCATCCGCCTGGGTCACATTCGGGATACCAACCATCCGACCCATTTGGCCGCCCTGAAATTCAAAGATATGGTGAATCAAAAGTCAGGTGGAAGGATCGAAATCAAGGTCTTTCCAAACAGCCAATTGGGTGGGCCGAAGGAGATGTTTGCCCAGATGCAGACGGGAGACTTGGAGATGGTCTATGGCGGGATCAACACCTTTGCGTGGATCAAAGGGGGGGAAGCCTATGAAATCACGGCTATCCCATTTCTCTTTAGAGATTATGCCCATATGAGTAAGGCCCTCTTGTCCGATTTCTTTAAACCCATTCAGGAAAAGGCGGAAAAAGATACAGGGATTAAGGTTGTGACCATCAACGGCGATACGGCTCCCAGGGGTCTGAGTACAAGGGATAAACCCGTTTATAAAGCGGATGATTTCAAAGGTTTGAAGATCAGGACGGCTCCAAGTCCCACGGTGCTCACAGCGATGAAAACTCTTGGCGCCTTACCCCAACAGGTTCCCTTCTCAGAACTCTACATGGCTCTCAAGACAGGGATCGTGGATGCTCAGGAGAACGGTGCTATCGTGGTTCAATCCGTCAGTCTCTTCGAAGTCCAGAAATATTACATGAAGACGGACTACATTCGGGACATCGAGACTTTTTACATGGCGATGCCTTTCTGGAAGAAACTCTCTAAGAAAGACCAAGAGATGATCTTTGATGCGGCCGAGAAATCGGGTAATCTTGAGACCGAGCTCACTCTAAAGCAGTTGGCCACCGTCTATGATTTTCTCAAGACCAAGATGACGGTGATTACACCGCCGCAATTGGATTTGGATTCGATCCGGAAAAAGCTGGAAGGAGCCTTTGACAGTTTTGAAGGAACAAAGTGGCCGGTTGGATTGTTGAGAAAGATCAGCGCTCTGAAGTAAGGTTGTTTTGATCGGGGGGATGATTTCCCCCCGTTTTTCTCTTTGAGGACGCCAATGATACTCATCCTGTTTGTATTGCTCTTTCTGTTGATCGGACTCGGTTTCAGCATTTGGACGTCAATGGGTATCAGCGGAATGATCTATATTCTGATCCGCGGAGAGGTCTCCTTAAAGATTCTGGCTTCAACGATGGTGAGCGGAGTAGATATCCCCTCTTTGGTTGCCATCCCTTTCTTCATGCTTGCAGGGGAATTGATGAACTTCGCAGGGATCACTCGCAAACTGGCGGATTTTGCTGACTATTTTGTAGGCCGTTTCAGGGGGGGCCTCGCCTATGTGGCCATTGTGGTGAACGTCATCATGGCCGGTGTCTCAGGATCGGCTGTTGCGGATGCCAGTGCGGTCTCCTCTGTGCTTCTCCCCACCATGAAGGAGCGTGGATACGATCGGCCGTTTGCTGCCTCTATCAATGCGGCGGCGGCCGTCATCGGTCCGATTATCCCACCCAGCATTCCAATGATCTTTATCGGAGTCATCAGTGGACTATCGATCGGCAGGCTTTTCCTCGGCGGGGTCATTCCTGGCTTAATCATGGGCCTTTTCTTGGCTGTTACGGTTGCTCTGTTCACCCGGAAGAAGAATTATCCAGTGGTTAAGAAACAACTGAATCTAAAAATACTCATTAATTTGATAAAGGATACAATATTCGCCCTTTCAGCACCCCTCATCATTATCCTGGGGGTGGTTTTTGGAATCGTCACCCTTGTGGAAGTGGCGGTTCTTGCCAATTTTTACATCCTGATCATTTCGCTTTTCATTTACCGGTCCATCCGATTCAAAGACATACCTAAAATTTTTGCCAAAGCAGCGGTCTTCTCCACGTCTATCATGATCATTTTTGCAGTGGTCGGTCTCTATCAGTATATCGTTGCCTCAGAGCAGTTGGGGGAAAAACTCGGTGTATTGGTCGCCAACATGAATTTAAATCAATTCACCTTTCTGCTTCTGGCCAACATCTTCTTTCTCTTCATGGGCTGCATTTTGGATGCGGTGCCGGTCATGCTGATCTTCTTTCCGGTCCTCCTCCCTGCTGCGACTA
>CAYMTD010000187.1:4024-5132 GCA_964393245.1 uncultured Syntrophaceae bacterium | reverse complement strand
TCCTCTTTTTTCAAACCACCGATCCGCGCGTGAGGCCTTCCGGAGTCAGTCACAACGATGACAACCACAATCTCATCGGCTCGAGGGGCATCCGGAACTCTCACGGTCATCGCATCGAAATGGGATCGGACAAAAGCGGCGTCCTTGTAGTGAAGAGGGACATCGATCTCTGTCCCGGGACCTCCCATCTTTTTTGCCGAGGGGATAATCGCCTTTCCTCCCCCCACCGCTTCCCTCAGAGGTGTCCCAAGTTTGGGATGCAAGATCGCCGCAGCATGTTCCAGTTCCCCTGCCTCTCCTACAATGGCTGCCTTTCCATAACTCTCTGCATTTTTAGGAGTGATCCTCAAAGCCTCGACAGCCCTCTTGCCCAAGATTCCTCCCAATTCCTCCCCGATATCGATGAGAGGATCCAAGTTCTCCGCATACTTTCCGGCAAAGGGGTTCCTGATCACGGCGATCGCGGCAGCCTTTCGGGTAACCGGATCAACCTTCTTTCCTCCTTCTTTTAGAGTCTCTTCTACAATCGTGACATATTTTCGGACCTCCATAGCTCACCTCCGTTCCCCCTCACCCGTTCCCTCTCCCCTCAGGGAGAGGGCGGGGGGCGAAAGGTCTAAATTTTTATCAGTAGCGTATTCAACGAATCGGTCCAGACGACCCGGCCTTGAGCGGCAATCAAAGACCCCATAATCAATCCCTTTTGGCACAAGAAAGAAGCCTTAGAAAGGCCATTTCTCAGTGCCTCATCGATCTTTGCGGCAGATAAATTTCCTGCTTCTATGGTAACCCATTCTCCAGGAATATCCGTGTCAGGGTATATTTTTTCTGCAAGAGACCTTATGATGTTCGGATCATTTACATTTGTAAAATTCCCGACGACAGTGGCTGCAGCATCGGCAAGAGCGGCCCTCTTGGACAGGACCGTTGCCGCAGAAGCAATCCCTTTTGTAAAACTCCTACCCCCCAAGCCGCTCGTCGCCACACCGCCTATCCCCATGCTGGAATCGATCGCGATGACATGAGATGGCCGGCTTGCATGGATATCTGTCTTCACTCCTACCTTGGCTACCTCACCTCCTCTCAAGCGGATAGCGATATCGCCCCC
>CAYMTD010000187.1:2482-3924 GCA_964393245.1 uncultured Syntrophaceae bacterium | reverse complement strand
GCAGGGGTCGGGACGTAAGTGAAGGCCTTAACCATCACTTTTTCAACATCGACAAGAAAAGTAATTCCACCTCCCGGAAGGATATAAGCGGGTGCGCCTCCCACCGTTAGCCTCGCCCGGTTCTCGTGAATAGCCCGATTGAGCTTAGCCGGAATTTTTGTAACCCCAGCCCTTGCACTCCCACCCGATCCGCCCACGAAGATGGCCGAGACTCTTGAGGGTTCACAATTGGAGGCAATCATATCCACTGCCTTCTTTGCTTTTGGAGTCAAATCTACTTGTTCAAATCTTCCGTCCTCGCCGAGGCAAAACATGGCTGCTCGTTCCCCTGTTGTCTCGGTGATCAAGACGGTCATCCCTGATTTCGTAACCTTTGGATCAAACCCTTCAATGATATCAAGGGGGTTCTCGATGGGTGTTCCACCCCAGCCGTGACCATGCTCACCAAAATATCTGCCTGGAGTAGATCGTCTTGCCTTCAATCGGATGCCGCTATATTTTGCCCCCAGCTCTCTTCCGGCGGCATGTTCAGTAAATTGACCGATCAGATGAGCGTCGAGAACGATGACTTCATTCGCGGCATCTATGAAATATCTTCCAAAAAGGCCTATCGATGCGCTTCCACATCCCACCCTCATTCTCGTTCCCACATCGCCATCGATCACAGGTGGCTTTCCTACCTGGATGACCAGATCTGCACCATCTTCCACCTTAAGATGAACCTCTCTTCGGTTTGCAATATCCACGATGAGTTTTGCCACATGGAGGCCATCCCTGCCGGTTAAGAGGTTGGCTCCTCCCAAAGACAGCATCTTCGATCCATATTCTTCTGTGCACAGATGACCCACTCTTTTCTTTCCAATCAGAACGGGAGCACCTTCCTCTCCCATAGGCTTGTCTGTGTCGATCTTCACCTTGACTCCGCTGTAACTGAGCGGGGCCTCCGTGACGACCGTGACGACATCGATTCCATCCAATTTTGTTTGAACGATATAAGGGGCCGGTTTCGTATCAGGGTAGGTGGTCCCTGCGCCGATGCCTGTAATCAACGGTCTCCGAATAACCTTCTCGTGATCCTCGCCGACCATCTCCCTCACGTCTTCGTACCGCTGGAGGGGAATGTTTCGCACCAACTCCCCATCGAGATTGATGAAACGATGACAGGCACCCGTGTTGCCTGGTTTGATCAAACAGCTAATTGGACAGGAAGAGCATCTCACTCCTTCTCCAGATGGCTCTACGGTCTTGAGGGCATCCTTTGGACAGACTTTTGTGCATGCCTGGCAATCGACGCAGAAATCAGAGATGGAAGCCTTCTTTTCGGGTGCCATGGAGATCGCCTCGAGAGGACAGACCTCGATGCACAGCCCACAGCCGATACAAGTCTCCCAGTCAACAATCATTGCTAAAGTCCTTCCTAAAGCCTGTCGTTTGTTGGGTTT
>CAYMTD010000187.1:0-2382 GCA_964393245.1 uncultured Syntrophaceae bacterium | reverse complement strand
GCGGCGATTCCAGGAATATCACCTGCTTCAATGGCTGAGAGAGCATCTTTTCCGACGGACCCCATGGGTGCGTCCATGATCACCAGATCAGCTTCTCTTCCAACCTCGATGACTCCTCTGTTCAGTTTATAAACCTTCGCCGTATTGCCCGTAGCCATGGCAATGGTTTCCTCGGCCTTGACGCCGCAGAGGGAAGCCAGAAAATTAATCACCCGCAGAATCCCAAGAGGGATAACCCCTGTTCCTGAAGGAGCATCATTCCCAATGATGATTCGGGGATAGGCCTTTTCCTCTTTCACAATCTTCACCACATCAACGATCATTCTTGGGTTTCCACAATGAACAACTTCAATCATCAGATTGGTTTTTCGAATCAACCTCTCTGCCTCAGCAATGGGGACCGCCGTCGGGCCTCCGTTAATATGGCAGACGATGTCCGGATCCGCTGCAATCACATCCGCTGCAGGAACGGTTGTGCTACCGGGTATTGAAGTTCCACCGGTATGCATCATGACGACCATTCCATACTTCTTTGCCCATTTGACCATGGGCGCGGCGTCCTTTGGACTCTTGATTCCACCCAGACCGATCTCTCCGACAACTCGAACACCCTCTCTGGCCAGCTCTTCAAAATCGTTCTCCTGCAGGCCTGGTTCAAGGATGAGGCTTCCCCCCAGGACCTTTACCCCCCCAGGCCTGGCACTGGCAAATGATTTTGCAGCAAGAATGGCCAGGGCCTTCGTACCTGCCACATCCTTCGGCCTTCCTGGAAGATGGACTTCTCCTGCAGAAATCATGGTGGTCACTCCGCCATGGAGAGATGACTCGATGTAATCGAGCATCTTCTGCCTTGGAGTAAAATCTCCAAGAACAGGATGACAATGGGAATCGATCAACCCGGGGGTCACCGTCATTCCACCGATATCCATCACCTGATCGACCCCCCTGGCATCTAACTCTTCTTCTTTGCCGAAGGCCCGAATGATTCCCCCATCAACGATGAGAGCATCCCCTTTCAAAATAGGATTGAAAATATCTCCTGAAACTAAAGTACCAATGTTTTTGATTAATAATCCAGCCATGGAAACCTCCCTCCTACGACTGCAAATTGAAAATTAAAAATTTCAAATTGCAAATTGAAACGAATAAGGCACCGACATTAACCATCGCCATGTGCATAGCGCGAAGCGCTTAGCGTCCTTTACGCAACGCTTCCAATACTCTTTCCAAACTCGCAGGCAGATCATAAATTCTCTCGCCAATCGCATCCGCAATGGCATTCAAGATCGCTGGGGCTGTGGGAATGAGGGCGGGTTCCCCTACCCCTTTTGCCCCGAAGGGGCCTGAGGGCTCCTGATCCTCCACAATGATCGGAACGATCTCCGGGACATCTTTAACCGTTGGGATGAGATAGTTCACAAAAGAGACCGTTTTCCCAGGAACATACTCTTCCATGAGAGCCATGCCCATGCCCATCGTCACACCACCCATGATCTGACCAATCACATTCTTGGGATTGATTGCTTTCCCCACATCATGACTCGCAATGACCCGGTTCACTTTGACCTTCCCCGTATCGGTATCCACCTCAACTTCCGCAAGATGGGTGGCGAAGGCATAGGTCGCATAAGGGGCCCCCTGCCCGGTTTTGGGATCAAGTTTCGTCGTTTCTGGATCAAAATAGCCTTCTCCTCGAAGAGTCCTTCCACTTCTCTTCGCAACTTCCACAATAGGAATGGAAACGCAACCTTTCTTTACATGCTTTACCATTCCGTCCTCGAGAAAAAGTTCTTTCTCATTCTCATCAAGGAGATGGCTCGCCTCGCTCAGAATATTCTGCTTCAGCATCTTAATTGCATTGAGGACGGCATTCCCCGAGATATAAGTCTGACGGCTCGCCGACGTTGCGCCTGCATCGGTTGTCAAAGAAGTATCCGCTCGAACGAGAGAGATTTCTGCGAAGGGAAGTCCTAAGGCTTCAGAGACAATTTGAAGGAGGATGGTGTCTGACCCTTGGCCAATGTCTGCTACTCCTGTGAAAAGACAGACCCTCCCATCGAGATCGATTTCCACTTGAGCTGTCGATGGATTCGCAATTCCGGTGTTCCCAATCCCGTACCACATGGAGCCCACTCCGATTCCTCTCCTAATGTGTGGCCTCTCTGGATCTTTTCTGGAGACAGCCTTATCCCTCCACTCCTTAACCCTTCTAAGCGTCTCCCCTACTCCAACACTTGCCACCAGGGTTTGCCCTGTTGCTGTCTCTGTGCCAGCGGTGAGGGCATTCTTGAGCCGCATCTCGATCGGGTCTATCTTCAAAGCCTTTGCGAGCAGATCCATCTGAGACTCGTGCGCAAAGGCCACCTGAGGAACACCGAATCC
>CAYMTD010000186.1:0-5135 GCA_964393245.1 uncultured Syntrophaceae bacterium | reverse complement strand
CGGTCCATCTTTTTTCCTTCTTTGGCCAACCGATCTAAGATATTTTTTACCCTATCCATTCCGAGGACGGTTAGGCCTTCCGAAAGATTAACCAGCTCTGGTATGAGATCCGGATTGGGATCTTGTAAGGATTGCTCTAATCTGGCTATTTCCCCACCGAGTTGACGAACAAATTCCCGCGCCATCTGATCAAATTGCTTGGGATTAATCTCTGTTTCCGATGGGTTTGAAGAGGAGTTTTGTAAAATCGATTTTCTTAAGTCCGAGGACTTGCGTATTCTCTCAAGTAGACGTGGCATATCAATGGGTTTGACCACATAGTCTGCGCACCCCATTTCAGCCGCTTTCTTTACAGTCTCCATATCGGCGAGCCCAGTAGTAACAATCACAGGGATTTTTCTCCATTCTGGGTGCAGCCTCAAGGCCATGAGAAAATCCAAACCATCCATTTCGGGCATCATCAGATCTAAGATGATGAGCTCAATGCCGGAAAAGGATTTCAGATATTCGATGGCCTCCTTCCCTGTCCTGGCAACGACAGTATAGTAGCCATATTTTTCGAGACTGGACTCGAGCCATTTAGCACTAACCGCATTATCCTCAACGACAAGAATTTGCATGTCCTGTTCTCCTAAAAATAGGGGCTCCTCCCAGTCCCGCCATCTCCCCCCTCCAGAGGGAGGGGGAATTGATTATCGATTGAGACATTCAAGCTCCTTCAAAGCCTTCTCATAACAGTCCGGACAGATGCCGTGACTGAACTCAGCATTTGAATGGATGGAAATGTACTGTTCCACATTCTCCCAGTAGTTCTGATCGTTGCGGATCTTCTTGCAATGAGAACAGATAGGCAGAAGCCCCTGAAGCTGTTTAACCTTTGAGAGAGCCTCTTCAAGTTCTCTTAAGCGATTCATTAATGCCTTCTGGAGCTCTACAACACGCTGGCCAACCCTGATTCGGGCTTGCAACTCCCGATGATCGAAAGGTTTTGTAACATAGTCGTCAGCACCCGCATCAAACCCTTTGACAATGTCGTCCTTAGAGTCCCTGGCGGTGAGAAGAACAATATAGGTCGGCTCAGAGGAACCCTTCTGACTAACTTTACGGCAGACTTCAACTCCATCCATGCCGGGCATCATCCAGTCGAGGATGGCCAGTTGGGGTGCATCGAGAGCCTTTAATCGCTCCCACGCTTCATTCCCATCGCGAGTTGAGATGACTTCATAGCCCCACTTCACTAAAATGGACTCGAGGATCTTACGAGAAACCGGATCATCCTCTGCAATGAGCACCTTCATCTCGTTCCTCATAGCACTTAAGAACACCCTACATTTCCAGCCTTTTTCATTTCATGCCCCGTCACTCTTTTCAGATCGTCGAACTCTTTTTCCATCTTCTCCAGAAGGGAAACGGCGCGATGAAAATCCCCTGCCTTTCCGGCTTTTTCCATCTCATAGGCAACTTCCTGCATCAAGACAGCTCCCACACCCCCGGACGAGCCTTTGAGGGTATGGGCATGGCGCTGCACAAGGGGGGCGTCTCCCTTTTCAATGGCCTCTTTCAGTGCGCCGATCTGACGGGGAGCATCCTCCAGATATACAGCCAAGATTTCTTTAAGGAGTTCCTCATCACCCCCCAGACGACTGAGGGAGCCTGTCTTGTCAAAGACGATTTTCTCTTTCGCGGCGATTCCGTCCTCTCTATCTGGTCGTGGCAAATCTCTATCCGAAAGCCATCGCTCTATCGCCTGTGCAAGTTCCTCCGGTTTCACAGGCTTTGAGAGGTAGTCATTCATGCCTGCCTCGAGGCATTTCTCCATATCGCCTTTCAACGCATGGGCGGTCATGGCGATGATGGGAATCTCGTGGTGTCTGACTTTCGATTGAGGATTGCGGATTTGCCGGGTGGCCTCAAGACCATCCATCCCTGGCATTTGAACGTCCATGAAAATAAGATCATAGGGCGTCATCTCCAGAGCCTTGATCGCCTCCAGACCATTGGCAACGCCATCTGCCCGGTAACCTAATTTTTCGATCATCTTTAACGCCACCTTCTGATTAACGATATTGTCTTCAGCGATAAGGATTCTAAATTTCTTTTTCTGAACCTCAGAAACGGTATGCCTGGTGATGATTCTCTTTTGAGTCTCATCAACCAATGAAGAATCCCTCTTCATGGCCATCTTAAGGCAATCGTAGAGATGGCTGTGTTTGATGGGTTTTGTCAGATAGGCAGAAAAACCGATCTTCTCAAACCTCGATGCATCCCCCCTCTTCCCGAAGGAGGTCATCATCACCAGAATCGTATTTGAAAGGGTTGGATCTTTCTTGATCTCTATCCCAAGCTCCTCTCCGCTCATCCCAGGCATGATCATATCGAGAATGGCGATGGGGAAAGGATCTCCCTCTTCGGAGGCTTCGCGGAGTTTTTTTAAGGCGGTCTCCGCGTCCGGCGCCTCATCCCATCGGCAACCCCATTTTTTGAGCTGGGCAGACAGGGCCCGGCGATTCGTTTCATTATCGTCCACGATGAGAATACGAATCCCCTTGATATCCTCCGCAAATTCGATAGGTTCACTCACTGGCGGCTGTTTCCCAAAGCCTGCAGTGAACCAGAAGGTTGAGCCTTTCCCCTCTTCGCTTTCCACTCCAATTTTACCCCCCATCATCTCGGCAATTCTCTTCGAAATGGAAAGGCCCAGTCCTGTTCCCCCGTATTTACGGGTTGTTGAGGCATCTACCTGCATGAAGGGCTGAAACAAAGAGTCTATCCGACCCTTTGGAATTCCAATGCCCGTATCTTTAATGGCGAAACGGAGGGTGGCCTGATCTTCGCTCTCCTCTTCCAGACTCACATGGACAGCCACCTCTCCCTTTGAAGTAAATTTGATACCGTTCCCCACTAAATTGATTAGAATTTGTCGAAGACGCCCCGGATCTCCTTGAAGGAGGGAAGGAACCTCCGGTTCGATCACACACAGATACTCCAGTCCCTTTTCATGGGCCTTCATGGCCATCATGTCGCTCATATCCTCCAGGGTGGTGCGGAGATCGAAGTCGAACCTCTCCAGATCCAGTTTCCCTGATTCGATCTTTGAGAAGTCAAGGATGTCGTTGATGATGGAAAGCAGGTGATCTCCGCATTGGCGAACCGTCTCAGCATATTCACGCTGTTCTGAATTGAGGGCGGTATCTAAAAGGAGGCCTGTCATCCCTATGATTCCATTCATGGGAGTCCTGATTTCGTGACTCATGTTGGCTAAGAATTCAGACTTGGCCTGGTTCGCCATCTCGGCAGCAAACGCCATCCGGTTGGCATGTTCAATCGATTGTTCGAGCTTTCGGTAGGATTCCTCGACCTCCTCTTTGGCTTTTTTGAGGGCCATCTGGGTCTGGATCAGATCAGTGATGTCCCTGGCCGAACCCCTGACACCTATGATCTTTCCGTTACCATCTCGGACCAGCGAGTTTTTATACTCCACGGTCCGTTCCCGCCCGTCCTTCGTCACCACTAACATCAACCCCTGAGCTCTTTCCTTCTCCAGGACCTCCTTCAGATAGTCATCAAATTTATCCTGATATCTTTCCGGAAGGAGATCCTTGATATTCATATGACGTATCTCCTCCCTGCCGAAACCATAATCCTCTTTGAAGGCCATATTGGTCTCAACAAAAAATCCCTTCAGATCGTGCAAGTACCAGAAGTCGGAGACATTCTCGAAGATATCACGATATTTCTCCTCGCTCTTCTTAAGGGCTTCTTCTGCTTCCTTCAACTTGGTGATGTCCATAAAACTTTCAAGAAGGTGTCTCCGCCCTCCTAATTCGATAGGCACCACCGTTTTGATAATAGAGATTCTGTCACCGCTGGCCCTTAATAAGATTGTTTCCGAGCTATCGACACACTGGCCGAGGTCTGTCACCGGACATCTATTTTTCTCAGCCGGACATACGAACCGGTGACAGAGGGATCCCACAATCTGTTCTTTTTCAAGGCCGATCATTTTTACTGCTACAGGATTGGCCTCCCTGATGATGTGAGTCTCTGCGTCAATGATTAGCACTCCAGTTTGAACTGAATCGAAGATGGTTCTTAAATAAGTTTCCTTCTCTTGTAATTTCTCCTCTCTCAGTTGAACCGCATACGCCATCTCAGAAAAGTCGTTAGAGAGGTCCTCTATCTCACAGGAAAAGGTCTTGATCGGTGGAAGGCTATTCGGCTTTCCAGCTTTAAGAACCTCTACCATCCGCGCAAGGCCATCGAGGCTTCGCCCGAGCCGATGGGCACTCCCATACCCGAGGGAGAAGACGATGGCAGCAATGGAGAGAATACCGAAGAACAGGGTTATCCCCACCGCCCTCTGAAGTTCAAAAGCCTTCTCCTTTGTCTGCTGGAGAAGTACAACCCATGAAGGTTTAAGGGCAAGTGCCACACTCCCGATCATTTCCTTTCCCTCTGAAGAGTAGATGTAAGTCCCCTCGGATCGGTCCAACCCTTTCTCAATAGGAAGCAGATTTTTCAAGTTTCGTCGTTCCTGAACAACAGAGGGATCGGAATGGACAACGGCTGTGCCACTGGAATCTGTGACGATCAACTCCCCCATTCCAAGGTTGATGATCGCAGAAAAAGTGTCGGCAAGGTAAGAGAGGTCAAAGAATCCAACGATCATCTTCCCCTTCGACATCATAGCTACAGGGAAAGTGGGATTTCCTGTCAGGGGGGAGACCAAGGCGTCAGAGCCAGTGGATAGATCAAGCTCAATAAAGGCTTCGCTATAGGGGAGTGTCCCATTTCGAATAACCTCCCTAAAGAAGGGCCTTCCGGAAAAATCGATCCCCAACCTCTCCTTCTCATAAGGAAAGAGGTCTTCCACCAAACCCTCTCTGTTCAGGATATAGATCGATTCAAAAAAGGGGAGAAGATTTGCCGTGCTCTTAAGGCTCATCTTCTTCTCAAGATAGGCTGAAAGGAGACTCCTAAGGGACTGGGAGACCTGTGTTTGAAAGAGGTCAATCTCAGAGGCAAGAAGCTTTGCCATGTAGTAAGTTCTCTGCCGAGTCTCTCTGTCTACCTTATTTCCCACGAGCCTGAGGGTCAGAATACCCGTAATGATGATGGAAACCAGTATGAATATA
>CAYMTD010000185.1:0-5203 GCA_964393245.1 uncultured Syntrophaceae bacterium | reverse complement strand
CAACCGGATGGGCTGGCCTGTTTCTCCAGATCTCTGAATCGCCAGCGTCACCTCCAACGTCCTCCTTCCATCTTCCCCTGAGGTCCGCGGGTCTTCCTCTCCTAAAACGACTCTGCAGAAGTGACTGAACTCCTTGACGTAGGGGTCCTCCCTGGTAATTTTGTATCCCTGTTCCGTGATCGGATAATTCCATCCCACCTTCGCAGGGTCGGAGTAGTAGCGTCTCTTCATTTGAGGGAATAACAACGAACCGTCGGTACCGAAGAAGTTATAGCAGTTCCCAAAATCATGGTATAGGAGCGGATTTTCTCCGGTCGTCCCTTCCCAGGACGTTAACGAAGGCGTGCAATCGGACAGAAAGATCGTTCCAAGGGCTCCATTTTTGAATCCCAAAACGATGCTGGCCGTATCCTCCACAGGGAAATTCCTGATCTTATTACTTACCAACGCAAAAACTTCTTCGATCTCTCCGCAGATGTATCTGAGGTTGTCGATCTCATGGATCAGATTGATCAGGATCGGACCTCCCCCCCTTTCCTTTCTCCAGGACAGTGGCCCTTCAAAATAGGGCGGCGGCTTCAGCAGAGCCCACGTCACGGTAACCCCCACCAGCCTGCCCAACTCGCCTCCGGTGACAATTTCACGGGCCTTTTCAACCAAGCTGCTAAACCTCCTTTGATGTCCCACTAATATACGAACCTTATTCTTTTTCGCTGCCTCAATGAGTCGGTCCGCCTCGGAGACGCTCTGAGCAATGGGCTTTTCGACAAAAAGATGGAGGCCCTTCTGGGCGCAAGCGATACCAATGGGCGTATGGAGATGATTCGGAGTGGCAATGATGACTCCCTGGAGATCTTCCCTTTCGATCATCTCTCCATAATTCTTGTAGAATTTTATTCCAAGTTCTTCTGTGACCGCCTTTTGTTTTTCATCGATATCAGAGGCAGCAACGAGATCACATTCCTCAACCTTTTTCAGGGTTCTGGCGTGGGGCGCTCCCATCAACCCTAAACCGATCAATCCAAGCCTTACTCTTCCCATTCTTTCCTCCTGACTCATTAAGAGAATCGCATAGCGCAAAGGGCATAGTGCACAGCATAACTACAAAAATCAAGAACCAGGATATCGGCTCTAAATCATTGGCCATTGCCCTTTGCTCTTTACCCAAAAGGGCCTCCTAACCTTAGCCCTTACCCTGGCTCATCAGAAAACAACAGGTTGGCCTGTTTCTCCTGATTTCTGAATCCCCAGGGTGAGCTCCAGCGTTTTCCTCGCATCTTCTCCACTCGCTTTCGGGGGTTCCTTTCCTTCAATGACCCTGCAGAAATGTCTCAACTGCCTCGTGTAGGGATCTTCGCGATCGACCTTAAGCCCAGTCTCAAAAATGGGAAACTGCCATCCCGCTTTTGCAGGTTCCGGATAGTAGAGCTTCCTCAGCTGAGGAAAAGTGATCGATCCTTCCGTGCCGAAATAGTAATAACACGTCTTTTGACTGTGATAGAAGAAGAGGTTCTCGAGGGTGTTCGCTTCGTACCCGATGTTACTCGGCGAGGTGTCGGTAAGAAAGATCGTCGCCAGCGCATCATTCTCAAGCCTCAGGCTGATGCTGACGGTATCTTCGACAGGGAATTTCCTTGCGCTGTTGCTTACCTCTGCATACAAACGCTTCACATCGCCACAGATATATCTGAGGTTATCTATCTCGTGGATCAAATTGATCAGAATAGGTCCGCCTCCTTTGGCGGCTCTCCAGGCGAAGGCTCCCTTGAAGTAATCCGATGGCTTGTAGAGGGCCCAGAGAACCGTCACGCCGACGAGCTTTCCGATTCCCCCTCCCCGTATGGTCTCTCTCAATGCCTCGATAAAAGGGTTGTGTCTCCGGTGGTGCCCGATGAGGAGGTGAACTCCATTCTTCTTTGCAGCTTCGACCAGGCGGTCTGCATCCGTCAGGTTGGACGCAATCGGTTTTTCGACAAGAAGATGCAACTTCTTTTCCGCACACTTTGCCCCAACGGGAAGATGCAACTCATTGGGCACGGCAATCACGACCCCATCCAGTTTCTCCTTCCCAATCATTTCCTCATAGGATTGGTAGAATTTGGTTCCCACTTCCTCCGCTGTCTTTTGATGTTTCGGATCGATATCGGAAGCAGCCACAAACTCCAGCTCCGACATTTTACTCATGGTTTCAGCATGGAGCTTCCCGATCATTCCCATTCCAATTAAACCCAATCGTACCCTTCCCATATTTCCTCCTTTCACATAGAAAAAAGGATAGTGTCATTCCACCTCAATCGCTGATTCACGATTGAATACGCCGCCCTCATCTCATCGGGAAGAAAATTTTCACTAGAACAAGCGTGAACCAGGGGAAAGCGGTGATGATGAAAAGGCCTATTAAAAAAACGAGCACGTAAGGCGCGAAGGAACGGAACATCTTTCCAACGTCGATTTGTGCAAAGTTGCAGGCGATGAACATCCCCATGCCAATGGGAGGGAGAAAGATCCCTATGCCCAGACACGCAATGCACAATATCCCGAAATGGATTTGATTTATTCCCAACTTGTCTACGTAGGGCAGGAAAATAGGAACCAGGATAAGCATGGCCGGAACGCCCTCTAAAACGGCACCCAGGACGATGAAACATAGATTGCAGAGAAGAAGAAATACGAAGGGGGAACTGGAGATCTTTGTAATCGCCGTCCCCACTATATTAGGTACTTGATTCGTTGCAAGGATCCAGGAGAGAGCGGAAGCGATTCCAACGAGAAGCATGACAGATCCCGTGGTCACAGCAGTATTCCTCAAAATGGGAATAATCTGGTTCCATGCTATTTCCTTGTAAATAAAGACACCTACAATGAATGCATAGAGCACGGCGATCACAGCGATTTCGGTGGGAGTGGCGGCACCGGTCAGAATTCCAGCGAATATGATCACCGGGCACAATAATGGAATGATTGCCCCAAGAACAGCTCTCATAGATTCTTTAAACGGAAGGCGTTTTTCTAAGGGAATTTTACTTCGGGCGGATTGGATAAAGATAAGAATCATGATACACGCCATCAATACCATTGCAGGAATGAAACCGCCCACAAAAAGGGCCCCTACAGACATCCCGGTTATCCCTCCCAAAACCACCGCAGGGATGGAGGGTGGAACGAGCATGCCCATTGCCGAAGCTGCTGAGACAATGGACACGGTTTCATCTGATTTATAGCCTGCCTTTTTCAATGCCGGGACCATGAGGGATCCGATGGCCGACACATCGGCTACTGTTGAGCCGGAAATTCCAGAGAAAAAGTATTCTCCAAGTACTGTTACCATCCCCAGGCCACCGCGGATTGAACCGACTAAGACTTTTGCCAATGCGACCAGTCGCGTCGTGACCCCGCCTGTATTCAGAAGCTCTCCGGCCAGAATGAAAAAGGGTACTGCCAGCAGAGGGAAAGAATCGATGCCTCCGACCATTCGGGTGTGCATGATTTGGTGAGGATAATTCTTAAAAAGAACAAGGAAAAGGGCGCAACCGATGCCCAGGGCAAAGACGATCGGCATGCTGAACGTGATGAGAAGCCCCGTGCACACCAGTGAGATCACGACAAGGACTGGCCCGCTGTAAGGCTTGATCCCAAAGATCAGATAAAGGACTGCCACGATGCCAATCGATACGAGGCATGAGAAAGCCAGCCGCCTCCATCCCATTTGGAAGATTCGCCCGATTAAATAGAGGAACATCAACCCGATAAAGATGGGGAATGACAAATGGACGTAGAGAAAGGAGATTTCAAGGACAGGCGTGGTAACTCCAAAGGTTGCTGGAATAACCTTAAGACTCAACCAAAAGAGATAACCTATGAAATAAAGTACTAACAAAATCAAAATGTTCGAGATTTTTTCCTGGTTCTTGGGAGTGAAACGCTTGAAGAAGGTGTGAACAGCAATGTGGGAATTCGCTTTAAGGGCAATGTATGCTCCTACAAAGGTAATCCATATAAAGAGGATACGGGATACCTCTTCGGTCCACGGAACGATCCATCCAATGATATACCGATTGGCTACCTGAAAAAAGACAAGTAATGTCATTACAACGACTGCAAGAGCTGCAAGCCAATCCACGAATTTTGAAAAATATCTTGGAAAGGAAACCATTCAACCCTCCTCCCTAACCCCTCTGATTTAGAACCCATGACCATCCAAATAATCCCGCCATCCCCCCTGAATAAGGGGGAGATGGCGGGGCAATCACGATCATTTGGCCAATGCAGCCTCAGCCTCACCGACCGCCTTCATCAACTTATCGATCCACTCCGTACCAACCTGACTTGCAACATAGTCCCTAACCGGTTTCTGGGTAGCTGCCTTGAACTGAGCCAGTTCCGCTGGAGTAGGCCCATAGACCTGCATACCCTTTTCCTGACAAAGGGAGACCCCGGTGGCGGAATTGAGGTGTTGAACACCGCGGCCAACTACTGCTGATGTATAAGCTGAGGTCTTGAGCAGTTCCTGGGTATCCTTGGGCAAACTCTGATAGAATTTTTCATTGATCAGGAAGAAATCACAACCGTAGGAATGGCCGTCTAAGATCATATATTTCTGGACTTCGTACAACTTGGCCTGCACGATGGTTGCCACGGGATTCTCCTGTCCGTCGACGACCTTCTGCTGAAGGGCAGTGTACACCTCCGACCAGGCAATGGGGGTCGGCGCGGCACCAAGGGCCTTGACCATATTGACGTAGACCGGGGTTTCCATGACCCTTATCTTCATCCCTTTCATATCTGCAGGGGATTTGATGGGACGAGCAGAGTTCGTGAAGTTTCTAAACCCCGTCTCTCCGTAAGCAAGAACCCTCATGCCCGTCTGCTTTAGAACATCATATGCCATCTGGCTCCCAAACCAGCCATCCATCACCTTCCACGCCACTGGACCTGAGGCGAAGAGGTAGGGAATATCAAGGACCTGGGCCGGTTTGTAAAATCCTGCTATGGCACCAGAGACAAACGCCATCTGAATGGTGCCAATCTTTACACCCTCAATGAGCTCTCTTTCGTTGCCCAGTTGGCTTGCAGGGAACACCTTTACCACTACACTGCCCCCTGATCCGCCTTCAACGAGGCCTTTAAACGTTGCTCCCGCTGCCCCCTTCTTGGAGATGCATACGTCCGCGGGATCCACGTGACCCAATTTGATCTCGATGGG
>CAYMTD010000184.1:0-5208 GCA_964393245.1 uncultured Syntrophaceae bacterium | reverse complement strand
ATGAAAGTTTTCGTTGGTAAGCCCTGTCAAATCCTCCCAGCCCCCCTTTGCTAAACTGATCGTGTCCCATATGTTGGGGGCTGGACACAAGGGGAATAATGTGCTATAGATAGGCCGTGCGGATATGCGGCCAAGAGTTTAGCGACGAAATTTGTGACCGAATCCGGGCCACCATTGAATTGGAGCCGACAATATCGCGTCGGGCGCTGTCGTTGCGCGTCTGTGAGTGGCTCAACTGGAAGAGCCCTAATGGCAAGCTGAAGGAGATGAGCTGTCGGGTGGCCTTGCTGAAGTTGCACCGTGGGGGGCATCTCATTCTTCCGGAGCCGGGGGTTTGCAACGGGACCGTAGTTCAGGGAAAAAGGTCTACTCTGTCGCTTCCGGAGATTGAGTCGCTTCGCTGCCAGTTGAAGAGTTTGGGGGAGATCAAATTGGTCCATGTGGATAGCAAGAACCGCCCCCTCTCCCGTCTCTGGAATGACCTGATGGAGAGGTATCATTATCTGGGAGCCGGCCCCTTGTGTGGGGCGCAGGTGCGCTATTTGATTGAGAGTTCGGTATACGGGTGGATTGGAGGGTTGGCCTTCAGTGCCGCGGCTTGGCGAGTAGCTCCCCGGGATCGATGGATTGGCTGGAGCGAAGAAGCCCGGAGGGCGAATCTTGCGAAGGTGGTCTATAACAGTCGGTTTCTGCTCGTGCCACGGGTGGCCCATTTGGCTTCTCATGTGCTTTCGCTTTGTGCTCGAAGAGTGCGGCAGGATTGGGTGGAGCGTTATGGGGTGAGGCCGATGTTGTTTGAGACGTATGTCGAGCGGGACCGATTTGGGGGAACCTGTTATAAAGCGGCCAATTGGGTCCATGTGGGAGTGACCCAAGGGCGAGGGCGGATGGATCGGGATCGGGCCTATTCTGCACCCCTCAAGGATGTCTATGTCTACCCTCTTCAACGGGACGTTCGCAAGGTGCTCTGTGTTGAGCCGCAGCCCAAGTCGATCCGGTGTCGATTGCGGGAGGCAGGGGTGGCCCAGGATTGGGCGGAGGAGGAGTTGGGGGAAGCGGAGATTGGGGATCGGCGTTTGACCAAGAGGTTGGTCAGTATTGCGCAGGCCTTCTACGCACGGCCTCAGGCCAATATTCCCCAAGCCTGCCAAACACGGGCAGAAACGAAGGCCACGTATCGGTTTTTGGATCATCCTGAGACAAGCATGGAAACGATTCTGGATCCCCATTATCAAGCCACCGTGGCCCGGATGAGTCGGGAGGCGGTGATCTTGGCTGTTCAAGACACCACCTCGCTCAACTACACGGCGCATCCCGCCACGGAGAATCTTGGGCCGATTGGATATCGTCAGGATCGAGGCATTGGACTGCTGCTGCATGATACGATGGCGTTTAATCGAGAGGGAACGCCGCTGGGATTGCTTGATGTGCAGTGCTGGGCGAGAGACGGGGCGGAGTTTGGGAAGAAGAAGCGCCGCCATAGCCTCCCGATCGAGCAGAAGGAGAGTTACAAATGGCTGGTGAGTTTCCGCAAGGTGGCCGAAGCGCAGAAGCAATGTCCCCAAAGCATGGTGGTCAGTGTGGGGGACCGAGAGGCGGATATCTATGAGCTTTTTGAATTGGCCTTGAGCCATCCTTCGGGGCCAAGGCTTCTGATTCGAGCCGAACAGGACCGGTTGCTTGCAGAAGGTCAGGGGCACTTGTGGGAGAAGATGGCTCAGCAGGAGGTTTCGGGGATCCAGGAAATCCACGTCCCCCGTCAGAAGAATCGACCGGCCCGAGTGGCCCGAGTGGAGGTGCGGTTTGGGAAAGTGAGCCTGAAGCCTCCCCAGCGCAAGAAGGGACGTAATGAGTTGACTCTCTGGGCGGTGTGGGCGCGGGAGGCCGAAGCGCCTCCGAAAGGGGAGCGTATTGAGTGGATGCTTCTGACTACCTTGCCGGTGACGAGCTTTGAAGAAGCGATCGAGAGATTGGCCTGGTATACGATCCGCTGGGGAATTGAGGTCTATCATCGTACGCTCAAGAGTGGCTGCAAGGTGGAAGAGCGGCAACTGGGGCATGCGGATCGCATCGAAACTTGCCTGGGCATCGATATGGTGGTGGCGTGGCGGATTTTTCATCTGGCAAAACTCGGCCGTGAAACCCCCGACGTGCCTTGCACGGTTTTCTTTGAAGAAGCAGAATGGAAAGCACTGGTGGCTTATGTTACTCAAAATCCGAAACCTCCAGACCATCCACCGACGCTTCGAGAAGCGATGAGGATGGTCGCCAGTCTTGGAGGCTTCCTTGGCCGTAAAGGGGATGGTGAACCCGGAACCAAGAGCCTCTGGCTGGGCCTACAACGACTTGACGATCTATCGTCCATGTGGAAGCTGTTAACCACAACACCTAACTTCCATTCCCCCTCTTCTCTCCTTGTATCCAGCAACCCAGGTTATGGGTAAAGATCAGTTTTCTAAAAGGGGGGCGAGGGGGGATTATGGATTTTTCGCAATGGCCGATTATAAAAAGTGGGTTTCAAGTTCGCAGCAATCATTGTGGAGAACAGTCGGCCTCTTCTTCATTTTGATGGGTCCAGGCATCATCACCTCCAATGTAGATAACGATGCTGGCGGCATCACCACCTATTCCTTGGCCGGCGCGCAGTTCGGGCTCAAACTCATCTGGTCTCTGGTCCCAATCATGGTTGCTTTGATCGTGATTCAGGAGATGTGTGCCCGGATGGGCGTGGTGACCGGAAAAGGTCTTTCCGACCTGATCCGTGAAAAATTTGGCGCTCGAATAACCTTCTATTTGATGATCGGTATGTTTTTGACCAATATGGGAAATGCCCTCTCCAATTTTGCAGGAATCGCAGCGGGGATGGAGATCTTCGGAGTCAATAAATTCATCTCTGTTCCATTGAGTGCCTTTCTGGTCTGGTGGATGGTTGTCAAAGGGACCTATCGTTTCGTCGAAAAGGCCTTCCTTATAGCCTGTGTCTTCTATCTTTCCTACATCATCACCGGCATCATCGTCAAACCGGACTGGGGACACGTCTTTGAACAATTCCTGAACCCCCAGATGAGCCTCAATCCCGGGGAGATGACGATGGTCATCGGCCTGGTGGGAACGACGATCGCCCCCTGGATGCAATTCTATCTCCAGGCTTCGGTCGTGGAAAAAGGGATCAAATTCGAGGAGTATAAATTTGCCCGATTCGATGTGGTGATGGGGTCCATCATCGTCCATATCGTCGCTTTCTTCATCATTCTCGTTTGTGCGGAAACCCTCTTCCAATATGGCGTCAGGATTGAAACGGCCAAAGATGCTGCCCTGTCGCTCAAGCCCTTGGCCGGCAGATACTGCACCTTCCTCTTTGCCTTCGGGCTGGTCAATGCGTCCCTCTTTGCCGCCTCCATCCTTCCTCTCTCCACCACTTACCTCATCTGCGAGGGGTTGGGATGGGAGGTGGGAATTGACAAGAAGTTTGTGGAAGCCCCTCAGTTCTACGGGATCTACTCTCTGATGATCTTTGTGGGGGCTGGCCTTATCCTCTACCCCAACATCCCACTCATTCCGATCATGTACCTTTCCCAAGTGATCAACGGGATGGTCCTTCCATTCGTCCTCATCTTCATGCTTCTCCTCATCAATGATAAGAGGTTGATGGGAGAGCATACGAACGGCCCGCTCTTCAATACGATCGCCTGGGTAACCTCCCTCGTGATGATCGGCTTCACCCTCCTTCTTCTCATCCGAACGATTTAAATTTCAAACATGGAAGACGGCTTGACCAGATTTTTGGGCGTATTAGAGGCGGGTTTTTCTCAGGAGGCGCTCCCAGGCCTCGTCCACCCTCCTTTGGGTCTCCTCAATATCCTCCTCCTTGAGGTGGCTAAAGCGCCCCTGGAGTTTCAAATACTCTTTGACGGGAATGACATGAGACTCTTCCTGGAGGGTGTAGGTCCTCCCATTCTCAACTTCATAAAGGGGAAAGACTCTTGATCGGACGGCGAGCCTCGAAATCTTGACTGAAATTTCTGAAGGAATTCGCCAGCCCGGGGGACAGGGGGAAAGGAGGTGAATGAATCGGGTTCCCCTAATCATTTTCGCCTTCTCGATCTTTCTAATCAAATCTTCTGGATAGGCAATCGTTGCGGTGGCTGCATAGGGAATTTGATGGTCGGCCATGATCGCCATGATGTCTTTCTTGGGATTCTCTTTGGGTCTCGTAATAGGGGTTGTGGTCGTCCAGGCCAGAAGGGGAGTGGCTGAACTCCGTTGTGTCCCCGTGTTCATGTACCCTTCATTGTCATTGCAGATATAAATAAAATCTTCGTTTCTTTCTGCAGCGCCGGAAAGGGCCTGAAGCCCAATATCAAAAGTTCCTCCATCCCCAGCCCATACGGCAACTAAGGTCTCCTGATCGCCTCGGACATCCAAGGCAGCCCTCACCCCTGAGGCTGTGGCTGCCCCTGTGACAAACCCAGCATGGATCACGTTGAGTTTGAAGCTCGAATAGGGCCAGAATCCTGGAATGATCGACCAACAAGAGGCCGGAATGACCATAACGGTCCTCTCCCCAAGGCCCTTGAGCGTCAACCTCATGGCAAGAGCCGCTCCACATCCGGCACAGGAGAGGTAGCCGCGTCCTAAATTTTCGCTTGAAGGTATGTCTATCTTTTTCATCGAAACCTCATCGTTCTTTTGAATGTCGAAAAAAACGAATGTCAGAGATTTAGGGGTTATAAGGATATTAGGTTATCAGGTTGTGGGTATCAGGATCTATCATTTTCTTGTCTTTGGCTTTCCCTGATATCCTGGTACTCTGCTGTCCTGCCTCCTGATTTCCTGGTAACCTGATTCACTCTATTTCTCTAGTCCCAGCCAAAGAATCTCTTCTTGGGGACGGTCATGATCCACCGTATATTGCACCGCCTCTTCAATAAGGTTCGGCGTGATATCCCTACCACCCAATCCCGAAATGAATCCAAAGACCTGAGGTTTTTCCTCTTGGAGATAGAGGGCCGACCTCAGTTCTTGAGCAAAAATGCCTCCCACTCCTGGAGAAAGGCTTCGATCAATGATCGCAATTTTCTTGGCCCCCTTAATCGCTCCGAATATCTCTTTGCAAGGAAAAGGCCGGAAACGCTTGATTTTGATCCCCCCCACGGAGCATCCCTTTTCAAGCCTCCCCTGAATGACCATCCTTGATGTGCTGCTCAC
>CAYMTD010000183.1:0-5271 GCA_964393245.1 uncultured Syntrophaceae bacterium | reverse complement strand
GAAGAAGACATTGAAGATAAAGATCAAGGCCACCAATACGATTGCCCACTTTAGTTCCACAGGGAGTTCCAGGAGGGGCCTTCCTGCAGTCCAACCGAAGAGGAATCCAAGAACACCTACCAGGCCGCCCAGAAGGAGAAGCCAGAATTGAAGGTTGGCCAGTTTTTTACTGAAGAGTTCTGTTCCAGACTCCTCCGGAACGATGTAGTAAGTCCCTCCCATGAACCCAAAGATCATCCAGACGACGAGAAGGTTGGTGTGGATAGCCCGAGCTGTATTGAAAGGAAGAAACCCTATGAGTGGATCTGGCCAGATATACTTAGCAATGAGAAGAAGACCGACAATCACCTGAAGTCCGAAGAAGACTGCTGAGATGACAAAATATTTTATAGCCACTTTTTGTGATTCGTATGTCATATATTTCCTCCCTCATTTCATTCCAAATTTCAGATGTCAAATTGCAGAATTATCAGGGCTAAAGCCCTGAGTCCAGAGTTATCAGGGCTAAAGCCCTGAGTCCAGAGTTATCAGGGCTAAAGCCCTGAGTTACGTAACTCAGCCCTTCAGGGCTGAATTCCGCAATTTCTTTGAATGATTTTGATTTGCATTCCGCATTTACTTTAGTCCTCCCAAGAAGCTAACCAGAGCCTGAATTTCATCATCTGTCAATTGTGGAAAAGCGGGCATCTGGGTAATAGGGTTGTGGGATTTTGGATCCTTGATCTGTTTGGCCAGCCATTGGGGATCATATTTATTCCCTACCTTTGAGAGGTCCGGGCCGATGATCCCGCCCCGTCCACCAATTTGATGGCAGAGATCACACCGATTCTGATTGTAAAGATTCTTTCCCATCACAACGAGAGCAGTCTCTTGCAAAGGGACTCCAGTTGTTTTTGCCACGGTGATAGGTCTGGGCGGCCACTCGTTCGTATCGATAGCGTCAACCCATTTGAAGAAAGCAATCAATTTATTGATCTCATCATCGCTCAGATTCTGGTTAGGCATCTTTCGCCTTTTAGGATCAGGAGTCTCTGGGTTTTTCAAGAATGCCTTGAGCCAAGTCTCTCCCCTTGTGGAGTAAGTCTTTGTCACATCAGGGGAGTAGTAGCCTCCGATCCCAAGAATCGTGTGGCAATCGTTGCAATTATACTTATGCCACACCCTTTTCCCTTGAACCACTTCGTCCGTCAGTTTGTCTGTGTTCGTTCGCTTGGGTATCGTGGTGTGGGTATCGATAGTGAGCCAGATGAAGACAGCCGTGCAGATGACCGTTCCCCAGATGAAAAGATTTTTAGCACCCTTTTTCTCCATAAACCCCTCCTTCAAGCAGCACCAAATACCGGCCTGTGAGCCCAGAATGGCTTAAGGGAAAGTAGAAATCTTTGACCTAAGTCAAACGAATAGGCCTGCATCAGGCAACTTTTATTTAATCCTTCCTTCTACTACTTTCCAATCGATGTTTTTGAAAAAAGCTTCAATATAATCTGCCCTTTTCAATCCGTAATCGACCATAAAAGCGTGTTCAAAAACATCTAAAATCAAAATCGGAGTGCATCCGGCAGCATGTCCGACATCATGTTCATTGATCCAGAAATTGATAAGTTTTCCCGTGGACGAGTCCTGGTAGAGAACTGCCCAGCCAATCCCCCGCATCGCTCCCACCCCCTTAAATTCCTTTTCCCAATCTTCATAACTACCAAAATCTTCGGAGATCTTCTTAGACAACTTAGCCGTCTTTTCTAATCCCACTTTTCCACCCAGATTCTCAAAGTAATATTCATGAAGCCTCATCCCATTGAACTCCCACCCGAGCCTCCTTTTCAATTCGGCGAACTCGGGAGTCCCGGTTTTTCCGTCCTTGAGCATCTGACCGAGGGTCTCCATCAATTTGTTTGTATTGGTAACATATCCCTGATAGAGAGTGAAGTGGTTTTTGAGAAGTGTATCACTAAATCCTTGCATCCCTAAGAGCCGACTGTAATCTTTTGCCGTATAAGCCATCTTTCCCTCCTTTCTGGTTCGGCCGAAAGAGATTCTTGGTGGATCGGATAGAAACGATACCAATCCACCAGCAGACAGAGTCAAGAACTGACGCCGATCGAAAACCACTTGAATCCCCCCTGAAGAAAAATGGTGAACCTACTTTACCCAAATGACATAATTTGGTGTGCCAAAAAGATTGGGAGATGATTCTACACCGGGAAGATCGTCCACCCAGACGTCGTCCGCAAAAAACTTATATTCATAACGGCCGGGAGTGAGTTTAATCTTTATTTTCCAGACCCCTTTCTTGTCTTTTTTCATAGGCACAGACCGGGTATCCCAACTGTTAAATTCGCCTGCTAAGAAAACCTTCTTCGCATCCGGGGCCGTATAAGTAAATTCAACCGTTTTCTCAGGAGCCTTCTCTCTCTTCTTGTCGACCGATTTCCCTCTGCTTTTCATCTTATTATTTTCTTGCTTAACCATCTTATAGCACCCCTTATTATCCCCTCGGGGATTGTGAAACCCCTCACCCCACCCTCTCCCCCGGGGGGTTGTATAAAAGGGAAGAGGGAGGAGGTGAGAGGTCAATTCGCCAATTCAATGGAGGTTAATCGTTTCCTAATTGGACAATTCTGACATATGGGAAGGTTCTTCTTCAGAACCCGATTAAAGATGCTTTCTGTTCCAAGGTCTTCAAGACGGGTTTCCGCATGGCTCTTGATACAGACCTTGTTTGAAGTGGACAACTGACCTAACAGATATGAACAATGCATCATGGTTTATCTCCTGTTCTTTTCTGTTCGTCTCCTCTTCTTTGATTTCAGCCCTTCTTACACATTTCGAATGAGCCTACGCCATACTGTCATGTACTCCTGTTTAACTTCATCAACGCCGTGATCTTTCTTGGCATGTTGAGCGACTATTTTTAAAACCTCTTCTTCTGTTGCTGCGCGCGCCTCAAAACCGCAGCCCACGCCGCCGTCCTTACATCTGAGCACTTTTACCATTTTACACCTCCTGTTCCATTTTTTGAATGGGACGGCTTCCTCGCTTTCTATGAAATAGCTAATCGAAAGATAAATGGTTAGCCCTACGAGATCTTCTTGTCTCCAATTGTCTTAGCTTCAATAAGATCTCTATCTGCCATTTCAGCCAGCGAATTTTCAATGACGTAAGCATCTCAGGTATCTCCTTATGATTCTACCGTATGGAAAATATCATAAAAGGTAAATAAGGTAAACCCTGTATTTGCCACAAAAAAATCATGTATTTTTAATGACTCCGTCAGAGGTTCAATACTGTCGCCGGAGAGCACTCGCTCCCGACCTTGGAGACAGGCGGGTAGGGGAGGCTTTAGCCTCCCATTGAAAAATGGGATGTGTCCCTATTTTTTAGGAATTGGATAAACCGGTCTTCTTCCTCTTCGGGCCGCCGCAGGAGGAAATTGGACTCTTCCAGGTATGGGTGGAGGCGGAGTTATCTGTCGCTGGACTGGCTCACTTGGCTTTTCAACGGATGTTGCAGGTGGTGGCTTTTCAACGGATGCCGGAGGGGGAGCGGTTGCTGGAGATGCCGCTTGAGGGACTGGAGAGGCTGTAGGTGCAGGGGTAGGTTGAGGACCCGTAACCGTAGCAGGCTTGATCTCTGTTCTTACTTCCATCCTTTTCTTCGGATTCCTTGAATCATAAAGAAGGACTTCAAAGGTATCCCCGTTGTATTCCAGGGCGATACGATCGGGCAATACCTTCGCCAGCTTGTATTCTCCGATTTTTTGGCCTATTTTTAGGGTCATGGTCTCCCTCTCGCCTTTTCTAAGGGGTCTGCCTGGGTTGACAATGGATGCAGCTTGAAAATCTCCGGCCATCGTTACCCCATAGAGGATCACCTGAGGCCGGGTGACGGGATTAGATTTCTCAGCGGGAAGAATGGGAAAATCCTTTCTCTCGGGACTGAAGATATTCTTTTCAGAAATGACGATAAGAGACCGAAGAGATGCCGGTTCTTTGTCCGTTCCTACCGCCGGGGGATTCTCAGCCTTCGGGGCCGACTTCTTAACTGTCTGTTGGTGGTCGGATAGCAATTCAATGGGTTGGGTCCATGTCTCATAGTTTTCGACGGCGACCATGAGAACTACAAACAGGATTAGAAGATTCAGGATAATGTACTTTAATGACATGATTCCTCCGGATTTCCTTTATTCCAGCGTCATCCCGAATTTATTTCGGGATCTCGATTTTTTCATGCGGGCAGGGGAGGCCTAAGCCTCTTTCGAGAAAAGCTGTGCATCCGTATTTTCCCCTGGTCATCCATGATTCCATCGTTCCATTATTCCACAATTAGGTCTTCGGCTTTAAACTCTCCTATGACAACAGTAACTTTGTTCCCGGGCTTGACGTATTTACCGGGATTGGCAAAGAGGATAAAATAGTTTCGATTTGGAATGGGCTTGACAGATGTTTGACGCATCGGTCCGATTTTTGGGGAACTGGGCACCATAAATCTGGCACCGCTTGCCTGGTCAATCAAATAGGGTTTATCCTTGCGCCTCATTAACTGGGATGCTTTATCCGGGTCGATGATCCGATAACGAAAATCGAGCATGTAGCCACCCGCTGACTGCCGGATGCTTAATACTTTAATTCCCCATCTGTCTTCCAAACTCACTTCTCCCTGTTCTTTAGATTCCTTATGCTCTACTTCCTTTGGCCCGTTTCTTTCTTCTGCAACATTCAGTGGTTGCTCCTGGACTTTGGGCTTTGTTGTTGCACAGCCGCTTAGAAGGAAAAGGGCAGCGATGAAGCAGAGCAGATAGATTGAAACCGATTTCATGGAAACCGAAACCTCAAAATGTCATTCCGAACTCCGTGAAGCGATCTCAGGAGATTGCCACTCCTGCGTGCCGTAACACCTACCAACCACAATCAGGCACTTCGGCGTGGAGGCACGTCGCTTCGCTCCTCGCAATGACACCTTTCTCTAAGTGTTCGTTAAGTTGTAGGGCAACCCTTCAGGGTTGCTTTCAGCAAGGCTAAAGCCTTGCGCTACATGGCTCGTATTTGGTCGACCAAGAATGATTATCCCCCCCGTTGTTAATTGTTCCCACAACTCGTCCCCATCTCCCCTCGGGGGGAAGGGGAAAGGGGAAAGAGATTGTGGTAATTAGACCCAATTTAACTACTTCACATTCACGGTTACCTTGGCGGCGTTTGACAGTACCCCCCGGTTATCCTGGACCTTGTAATAAAATACTTCGGTCCCCCGGAAGTTTATCTTGGGGGTATAATT
>CAYMTD010000182.1:0-5282 GCA_964393245.1 uncultured Syntrophaceae bacterium | reverse complement strand
TAAGGTTCACATTCATCCACTTTGGTTTTATGACATAGGCGAAGACCTTTGGATAATCCAAGATCAAATCCTTGAACTTGACGTCAGCAGAAGCCTTGAAACTCCCTTGGAAATCCCCTTGGTATCGGGCGTCCACATCGAGCGCTCCAGAGAGCATTTCCATCGGCAGAAGGGGCTTGAAATATGGCCAGAAATGAAGGGCCTGGATGCCTTTCAACGCTACCTTTGCATCCACGCTTCCCTTGGAGAGATCCATATTCTCAGGAATATTCTGAATCGTTCCACTCATGACCATACGGGCTTCTTGATTGGAATGGACGACGGTCCCGCTCAGGCGAAACGGGAAAGGTTTTCGATGGGAGACCTCAGAGAGCGAAAAATGGAAAGCCCGGATTTGGGTGAGAAGAGGGGTCGGCCCCAGACTTTCATCTGACAAGGAAAGCTCTCCATTTTGGAGGGTGATGGAGCCTCCAAATAGTGTGGAAAGGATTTGAACTAACTTCTGAGGTGCCGTCTCAGCTATTCTCGCAGTGATGAAGTCCCCCAAAAGATTGAAACGCCCTTCGCGATCTCTAAGGAGGTGGAGGACAGGTTGGTCCAGGACGATCCGCTTCCATTTCAATTCGCCCTTCAGTAGCGGACGGAGTTTAGCCTTCAGGATCACCCTTTTAGAAAAGAAGAGGTCCGGTCCCGAGGGATGGTCTTTGACGCGAAAATCTTCAAAGGCAAAACCGACTCCATCCCAAAGACTGATCTCTGCCCTTCCAATAAAGACTCCTTTATGAAGAAGTTGGGTTAAAGATTCTTCAAGGATTCCTTTGTAGAGAGTCGGATCGAACAAATAATGATAGAACAGATACCCAACGATTCCTAAGATCAGAACGGGAACGAGAATCCATAGAAAGAACCATCTCTTGCGACGACGCATCGTTTCCTCTAACGAAAAATAGTTCGGGGTTCGGAGTAAGTTAGTTTGGAGTTTTGGATCATTTTTTTCTCTGAACTCCCGAACCCCGAACTCTTAACTGATTTTGACAGCATGGGTGAGGGTGAAGACATCAACCCTGGCTGCCCCTGCCTCCATCAATACTTTCGAACATTCGTTGACGGTCGCACCGGTCGTGTAGACATCGTCCACCAGCAGGAGAGTCTTTCCTTTCAGTTCTTCTCCACCCAATAAATGAAAAGATTTCCTCACCGCCTTCTCCCTTTCTGCGCCGCTGAGCTGGATCTGAGGAAGGGTCGATCTGATCTTTTGGAGAATATTCTTCCTGTAAGGAATGCCCGTGCGACCGCTCAACTCCCTCGCCAGCAGGAGGGCCTGATTGAATCCTCGTTCTCTCAAACGCTGTTTGTGAAGAGGGACGGGAAGGATGAGGTCAAAACACTTGGGATCCCAATACTGTGGAAGCTTTTCTGCCATCCATTCCCCAAACAGAGGGCTAAGATCGATTTTCCCTTCGTATTTCCAACGATGGATCGCCTTCTGAATGGGCCCCTCATAATGTCCCAGTGCCCTTGCCATTGTAAAATATTTCCTCTTCGTCATACAAGCGCTACAGGGATGGCAATCCACCTCCGTTGAAGCGAAGGGGGCCCCACAGACAGTGCAGAAAGGGGGGAAGATCCAGCGGATCTTTGAAAGGCAGTCCAGGCAGATTCTTTTCTCTCCTTCTTCGAGATAGGATTGACAACAGAGGCACTGTGAGGGAAGGAAAAACTGAAAAAGCCTTTCAAGAAATGGATACATTCATTTGAATTTCAGAGAGGGATCTTCATCGCATCCAATCGGAATGGGTATCCATCCGAAGGAAGATAGGTAGGATAGTCTGCGAGTGGCTCACTCCTATCAATCGTGTAAGTGCTCCACTGATGGCATTGAGGACAGTACGCCGCCCATTCTTTCGATTCCCTTTTGCAGTTGGAACAGATAAAGGGGAGATAGGACGTCCGGCTCAGTTCGAAGGTCTTTTCGAACTCCTGAGCCGCTCTGCTGAAATCTTTCTTATGGAGATAAATTTCCGCCAAGAGCCGATGAAGGGCAGGAAAGTCCTTTCGTCTCAAACTGATCTCATTGATCTCCTCCAGGGCCTCGGCCAGCATCTCCAGCCTTAAACAGAGCTTCGCATAAAAGAATCCGATCACCCAATTATCTGGATCGTACTTGAAAGCCCTTTGGTAGATTCGAAAGAGGGTATCCGGGTCCTCTCGGCTGAGATAGAGTTCTTCCAGTCGCAAGAGGAAGATAACGGATTTGAATCGGGTGAAACTCTTTCCCCAGACCTTTCCCGCAGAAGCCCATTTCCCTTTCCGGAGGTAAATATCTCCCAGCAAAACAAATCCGGGTTGGAAGTCTTTTCGCTCCCTCACGATCTCTTTGGCCTCTTTGAGCGCGCCTTCCAGGTGGTCTTCGCCCCCTCGCTCCATTAGGCTCCGCGCATATTCATATTTCAATCCGAGATAAAAACAGGTTTCTTCCTCCTCCGCTTTCTTCCCTTTGGTCAATTTGAGAATTGTCTTTTGGGTCTTAATGGCCTCTTCCCACTTCCGATTCTCACGATAGATCTCTCTCAAACATTTTAAAGCCTTGACATTGCCTTCATCCAATCCGATGAGGCGATGAAGGGTTTGGATGGCCTCATCGTATCGTTTCATCCGATGGTAAAGTTCTGCCTCGCGGAGGAGAATGTCCACATTCCGGATGTCGATCAGCCGAGCTCTTTCTAACCAATGGAGCGCTTCTTCTTGATTCCCCTCTTTGACGGAGATCTCTGAGAGCCTGAAATAGAGATCGATCTGTGACGGGTCTTTTTTCAGAATCTCCACAAAGTGGGTCTTCGCCTTTGGCAGATTTCCCCGAAGAAAGTGTTCCATGCCTCGATTGAATTCCTCCTTGAGGGTCTGGGCTTTCTTGATCCCACGGGATTTTTGATAGCCTTCGATCGCCCGTTTGGCATCCCGAGTCAAGGTGATGAAGAAGGCCAGCATTACCCCCAAAATAAAGGATGAGATCATAAGGGTGGAGAGGTCCGTCGGGATCGTCTTTCCAAAGAAACGAAACTCCACGTCAAGAGGATTGAGAAAAGAAATCCAGCAGAACAGTGAGATGACGATTAGAATGAGGATGATTAAGAGCCGGACGAACATCTTCTACAATTTACCTTTCTCAAGCTTCATGAGGCAAGGGACACAATATTTGGCGACAGGGCGAACCTCCAGCCGTTTCAAGCTGATGGGTCCGCCGCATTCCTCACAAGTTCCATAAGTCCCATTGGCAATCCGATCCAGGGCTTCGTCCACTTCCTGAAGCCTCACCCGTTCATTCTCGCTCAAGCTGAGCAGGATCTGCTTGTTATAAATATTGGCGGCTTCATCTCCGATGTCTTGAATCCCGTCCTGCCCCATTTCCTTTGAGGATTCGGAAATCTGCTTCACCTCTCCGATGATATCTTCCCTCTCCTTGAGAAGGATCTTCTTGAATCGCGCGACGGTTTTCTTGTCCATCCCCTCTTTTTTGGGCTCCGATTTTCCTGCGACCAATGGTTGCCCCTCCTAAAGTCCAATCCGAGGAGCCTCCATCCAGAGCCCCTCGAGATCATAAAATTTCCTGACGGGGTCGAGGAAGACATGCACCACCACGTCTGCGTAGTCCAACAGAATCCACCTCCCCCCTGCCATCCCCTCTTGACCCAGAGGCCGAATGCCCTTCTTCTTAAGCGTCTCTTCAATTCCCTTGGCAATAGCCTGAACTTGGCGATCCGACCTGCCACTGCAGAGAAGAAAATAGTCGGTGATTGAAGAGATCCCTTTCAACTCCAAGAGAACCGGATCTTCCGCCTTCTTTTCAACCGCCGCCTTCAAACAGAGCAGAGATTTTGTCTTTGAATCGGTGGCCATATCCTCCTGGTCAGGTGAAATTTGAGTATTGCATTATACCAGAAAAAATGATGATGACAATAAAAAAATGCCATTTCTTGTGGAAAATTTCAAACCCGGATTTTCGAAGGCCTCGGTCTCACAATTCATTGTGCTACACTTCTCCCTTCTGGTAAAGCCCGTGCTTTTCAATATAGGCCTCAACCTCAGGAGGAACCAGGTATCTTATGGACTTTCCGGCCTGAACCAACTCTCTGACCTTTGTGGAAGAAATATCTAAGAAGTTGATTTCCTTAAAAAAAATCTTATTTCCAGAAATATGAACCCATTCAGAAGATTCTTGGTCATATCGAAAGGCGGGGGCCAAGACCCTCGGAATAGGGGAAACCTGACTTAGGTTAGGCCGGGTCATAACGATGAAGTTAGATAAGGAGAAGAGGTTTTGAAAATTTTTCCAGCTCTCAATCTCTACGAAGGCATCTCTTCCTAAGATAAAGTACAGGGAACCGTTTAGCCTCTCACGGAAATGTCGAATCGTATCGATGGAATAGGACTTCCCCGGTCTCCTAAGCTCAACATCTGACGGGGTGAATTGGGCATTCTTCCGTGTGGCTCGTCTCACCATCTCGAGGCGATGGTGGCCTTCGATAATCTCTTCGGTCATCTTGTGGGGAGGTATTGCAGCAGGGATGAAGATCACCTCCTGAAGCCCAAAGGTCTCTCGAATTTCTTCGGCTCCCCTGAGGTGACCCAGGTGAACAGGATTGAAGGTCCCACCGAATAACCCTATCCTTCTCTCCACCTCTTTTTTCTTCATCTCTCCCGGCTGTGCCAAGGTCACAACGCCGATTAAATTCCAAATCCCAAATCCCAAACTCCAAACAATTCCCAAGCTCCAATTCCGGATAACCAAAACGGGTCAAATCTTTTCGTTTGGAGATTGGAGCTTACTTGGGATTTGGTGCTTGGTGTTTGGGATTTCTTCATCGGTGGATTTGTCCCTTTTCGAAAACGACGATATTCTTCCTGCGGATATCCTTACGGCCTATTTTCCTGTTCCACGATGGACTGGAGTGTCCTAGAGACGCCTTCCATCATCTCCTCCGTTCCTTCTCCTGTTCTCCCGGAGATCATGTAAAACGGATACCCCATCTTTTTAAACTGTTTTTCAAGGTCTCCTGCCCTTTCCCGGACCGAAGGAAGGTCGATCTTATTGAGTGCCACAATCTGTATCTTGTCAAGGAGCAATGGATCGTAGGACTTCAATTCCTGGTTGAGGGCATGAAAGTCCCTGATCGGATGGCGTGAGGGATCGCCGCATATTTCCAAAAGATGAATGAAGAGACTCGTGCGCTCCACATGCCTGAGAAAGGTTAATCCAAGCCCTGCTCCCTGAGCGGCACCTT
>CAYMTD010000181.1:0-5283 GCA_964393245.1 uncultured Syntrophaceae bacterium | reverse complement strand
TGGCACTATTGAGGGAAAAAGCCAAGGAAATGGATCCCCTGCTCCAGCCAAATTCAGCTATTATGGGTTTAAACATGATCCCAAAAGAGTATCGGGCCCCCGAGTTGAAGAAAAGTATGCCAAAACAAGCAGCTAGGACGTACCAGCCGCAATGGAGTTGGGGTCTAAAATCTTTCTTTCTCGAAGATATCTTCCACACGGATTCCCCCTGAGTTTATCTATCTATCTATGACGGGTGGCTACTGTTTTATCTTAAAGAGATCTAAAAGGGAAGGACCCTGCACTTTCCAATCCGCGTTTAGGATGCCTCCGCGAAAATTTGTCAAGATTTGAAAAAAATATCTATCTCGCCATCTCCCTTGCGATAGAATACCACCTCACTATTTGCTTCTCAAAAAGCGACGCTTCGACTATTCGCGGCCTAAGGCTTTGGATCTGCTCGGAGTTTATGCGGAGCTACATTTTCACGCCCTCTCCCTGAAGAAGGTTGCTTGGTTCAAGTTACGCATCAATGGCCTGGCACTAAAAATGCAACTTCTCTCATATCATCTCTCTTTAATCCCCATGCCCTTATGAAGAAACTCTTGACACCACTTTTTCTCATTTTACTTTTGGTCATTGCAGCTGAGCAGGCCTTTGGTGAAGATCTTAAAAGATACCCTGGGAAATTAGACATCAAGTTCATAGATCTTCGTGGCCTTGATTTTATGTCTCTCTATAATCCCGTTGATACCGTGAGTAAAGTTTCCCAGGTAATGAGACTCCAGTTAGAAATGGGTAAAAAGATTGATAACCAGGACTGGTCAGGGCCAAGACCAATGCTCAATTTAGGTTCTATTCCAGAGGTATTGCTGAAATATCAATCCGATACGGTCCTCCAGTGGGGATATTCCTTCAAAGATTTAATTCTGTCACTGAGAATTGGTGCAAAAGCGGAAGACCTCAACTATTTAGATTTTGAGTTTCGGCCAGAGAATCACTTCCTGTTTAATCTGAATCTTAATTTCAATTTTTTAATTGATCTTTGGTTTAAGTAATAACAGAGGCCCTGCTCTTCGTGCCCCTTTTAGGCTCTCCCACCATCGAACAAACGCCATTGATGTTCCCCACTCTTTGATTCCTATCAGTGGGGGCTTAATTTTCTTTAAATAACTCTTTCCTAAATGACACCTCTTGCCATATAATGGCAATGTCTTGCTCACGATGGACACGCCTCTTGGATACGCTCTGCAAAGACCCGCCGCCAAGACGTGGTTTGCGGTCGCCATCGCTTTGGCGGCCGTTGGCGCTGATTTTCTTCTCGAATCATTCTTGCTGCGGTCCCTCGTCACGGGTGCCGCCATTCTCCTCTTTTTGTTGCTGGCTCGAGGGGATAGAGCTTCCTTAGGTTTTGTCGTCCAACTGAGGCCAAGCTTTCGCTACTGGGTGAAGGTGGCTCTTGGGATGGCGGCGGCAGTAGCGGCATTCTGTATCGTCACCGGCTTCCTCCTCTGGATCATCGGCATCCGCATTCCAATTTCTGCGACCCCCCCGGGACAGATCCTGTCTGCATTGAGGTCATACTGCGTCTCTTCTCCGGTTCTCGAAGAGGCGCTGTACCGTCTTGTTTTATGTGTGGCACTGGTTAGAATCGTGGGGCCGTGGGGAACCATCTTTGCATCGGGAGCGATTTTTGCAGCCCTGCACTTCGTATGGGGAAATCCAAGCCCTGATAACTTCGTCGCGGGATACTTTCTTGCGTGGGCATTCCTGAAGAGCGGATCCATCTTAACACCGATCGGTCTCCATTCGCTTGGCAATCTGTGTGTACTTGCTCTACATGTTGCTAATTGGTACAGAATTTCATAGACACCAATCACCCGGAGCAAGTCCACCCAAAACGGGGATGACTTTTATCTCTCCGTGATCTTGATCCATCCTCCATGCTGAACCCAGCGACGAAAAAGGCAGAGCCATTCTCAGCTCTGCCTTTGATTTCGGACAACCAAAGATGCGTCTACTTTTCCAAAGGGATGGTTAGAGCTTCTAATTCTACTTTAAGACTTTAAGGAACGCTCCTTACCTCTCTTGCTGAGACCTTATGGCTCGGTGTTTCATGGAACACTTTCCAAAAATTCCTGGGGTGTTATGGTTCGAGTGGCTTCCCTCCAAAAGCCGCGGAGATGATCACGTTGGCGTCAATCACAATCTTAGCCATAGATTTCCCGTCTGGCTCGATCCAAGGCTTTCAGAGCCTCTCTCTTAGAGACCCCTGCTTCGCTGAGAACCCTCCCAATTTCCAACAGGATGATTTCCGCACTCTTTTTCTGGACAGGTGTTAAACGAGCAATCGGTTTTTTCCGTTTCATGACAACAATCTCATTCCCTTCGTTCAAGTACCTCACGACCTCTTGCTTGAATTCCCTGACCCCGACGAATTTCATAAGCTTCACCTCCGCAATAATGCTACCACAAATGTAGGAGGAACGCGAAGGATCTCTGCGAGACAATTGACGTGCAAGGCGGACACGAACCAGCATGAGGCTTCGGGTCGAGTTTTGGGAGCAGACTTGAATATTGATAATGTAACGTCGGCAGCGTAATGCAAAAGGGGTTATCCCGAATCGGGATTACCCCTTTATATTTGGTGCCTAGGGCCGGAGTTGAACCGGCACGGTGGGGGACCACCGAGGGATTTTAAGTCCCTTGCGTCTACCAATTCCGCCACCCAGGCCTTTCTTCGTGAATCGTGATCCGTGAATCGTGTCCGATATGAAATTATAAATATACGGTTTGCCTCACTTTGTCAACCCTTCCCTTGTACCAAGAAAGATCTTATGTTAGAAGTTCGAAAAGAGACTGCCGGACACGGATTACGGACACGGTCACGTTGTTCGTTTCCGCAGGAAAGGAGAAACGATGCGATCGGATCAGATGAAAAAAGGTCTTGAAAGGGCGCCACACCGGTCTCTTTTTAAAGCCCTTGGGCTGACCGATGAAGAGATTGAGAGGCCGATGATCGGCATTGCCAACTCTGCCAATGAGGTGATTCCAGGGCACCTTCATCTTCATCAAATTTCCAGTGCAGTTAAAGCCGGAGTCCGGATGGCGGGAGGAACCCCGCTTGAGTTCTTCACCATTGGAATATGTGACGGAATTGCTATGGGACATGAGGGGATGAAATATCCTCTCAGTACAAGAGAGCTGATTGCCGATTCGGTCGAATCGATGGCCATGGCCTATCCTTTTGATGGCCTGGTTCTCATCCCGAACTGCGACAAGATCGTTCCCGGAATGCTCATGGCTGCCGCAAGGCTTGACATCCCCTCGATCATCATCAGTGGTGGCCCGATGCTCACAGGTGAGTTTAGGGGAAGTCCCTATGATGTGATCACGGTCTTCGAGTGCGTGGGAAAGTTCAAGATCGGAGAGATCACCCTAAAGGATTTGAAAGAGGTTGAGGGTTGCGCATGCCCTGGGGTGGGATCCTGCGCTGGTATGTTTACCGCAAATTCGATGAATTGCCTCTCCGAGGTTCTCGGCCTCGCCCTTCCTTACAACGGTACCATTCCAGCGGTCTTTGCTGAACGAATCCGGTTGGCCAAGGAGGCGGGGATGCAGATCATGCAACTTGTCAAAAAGGATTTGCGTCCATCGAAAATCCTCACCCAAAAGGCTTTTGAAAATGCCATCACTGTGGACATGGCCTTTGGAGGATCGACCAACACGACGCTTCACCTTCCTGCGATCGCCTGGGAAGCGGGGATCCCAATTTCCCTTCAAACCTTCAACAAGATCAGCGAGAAGACCCCTCACCTCTGCAACATGGCCCCTGGTGGGCCTCATCACCTCGATCAACTCCACCAGGCTGGAGGTATTCCGGCGTTGATGAATGAGCTGAGCCGAGGGGGCCTCATTCATTTAGATGCGCTTACCGTCACTGGAAAAAGAGTTGGAGAGAATATCAAAAGGGGGAACAACCGCAACCCCGAGGTAATCCGTTCCATCAAGAGACCTTACCATACGACTGGAGGTTTGGCGGTTCTTTTCGGGAATTTGGCTCCCGAGGGAGCTGTGGTCAAACGATCGGCAGTGGACGATACCATGCTGAGGCATAGAGGTCCTGCAAGGGTATTCAATTCTGAAGAGGAGGCGATCAAAGTTATCCTCAGTCGAAAGATTAAGAAGGGCGATGTGGTGGTCATCCGGTACGAAGGACCAAGAGGCGGACCAGGAATGAGGGAGATGCTTGCTCCAACCTCTGCAATCGTAGGCATTGGGAGAGACCGTGATGTTGCATTACTTACGGATGGACGTTTTTCAGGTGGAAGTCGAGGCGCTGCAATAGGGCATATCTCCCCTGAGGCGGCCGAGGGAGGCCCAATCGCTGTTGTTCAAAACGGGGATCAGATTGAGATCGACATCCCTTCAAAGAAGCTAAACCTTCTCATTTCAAAAGAAGAGTTGAAGAAAAGGTTAACTCGCTGGAAACCGCCTAAGAAAAGACTGAAGGGCTATTTGAAGAGGTACGCACGACTCGTGCAGTCGGCGAGCACGGGTGCGACGTTCGAAGAGTAGGGAATGCAGATCTGCGTTCCCTACCATGACTTCGTCCAATTATCTGGGAATCAGGAAAGGGACGGCGTAAGGGCCTTCGCGGATGAAGGCCATGGTCGGTTCAATCCCCTTCTGCCGGTATCGGCTCACTGCAAATTGAACAGCCTTCTGTACCATCTCTTGGGCCTTTTCAAGAGAGGGCTTGATCCTTTTTCCTTTCATGAAATCGAGGCCACAGACTCCGGGGATGACGCAGTAATTCTCCCTCTCAATTTCAAGGGAGCAGTAGATTAACCCATCCTCTCCCACCTTTTTCAAAACCTTTCCCCAGACCTCTGGTTCCCATTGATCCTTGGTAAATTTCCAACTCGGGGTTCTCAGCAAATCGAGATAGCCGTCAGGCCCCTGCAATCTTAAGAGGTGGAGCAGGCTTCTATATTCCGGCGACCCAATGGGGTTGATAAAATCACGGTTATTGGCCGCGATAATAATGACACCGCCCTCTTTCACGGCTGGAAGGGCGCCGACTCCAGCCTTCGCGGTCTGGTAGTGGTCCCTTCCAACATACCCGCTGTGGGTCAGGACGATGTCAAACTCCTCTTTCAGGGGAATAGCCGCGTAGCCTTTGATCAATTCAAAAGCCTTCATGTTTGCCTCAACCATATCCCCTGCAAAAACCCTGATGAGGCGCAGATCCTTGTCCAGATTGACGTTGATCACGAAATCAACCCCAACGGTCTGGGCAAC
>CAYMTD010000180.1:0-5303 GCA_964393245.1 uncultured Syntrophaceae bacterium | reverse complement strand
TCTGGTCCGTCTCAGCATATCGCACTCGGATATCAACATCCACCGTGTCCTTCATCTTCCTTCCTTTCTAACGAATGAGACGAATGATGGCGAATTTATACAACCTAAATTGAGCGATTCTTTTGAAAGGACCCTGTAGCCGCAGGCTTTAGCCTGCGGTTTCCTCTCACCCGTTGGGTGAGAAATCGTTTCCGATAAAATCACGCAACCTAAAGGTTGCGGCTACATTTAGGATAATAAATCGCTCAATTTAGGTACAAACGAATGGCTCGAATGATAGCGAAAGTACCAAATAGAAAACCCCTTCCACCCGTGCATAAACAGTGATATTTGTGTTATTCGTTGGCATTCGTGTTATTCTTATTTTTTTTTATCCTGCGGAGAATCGAATTGATAAATGATCTCTCCTTCCTTGACCATTCCCAACTCCTTTCGCGCAATTTCTTCGATGTAGCGTTTCTCATGCTGAAGGCGTCTCACCTCTTCCCTCAGTTTCCGGTTTTCTTCCTCCATCTTGAGATTGGCCTCTTTAATCTGGGTCAATTCTTTCTGAAGACGGAGAAGATGGAGTATTCCCTTGTCTCCCAAAAACGTAAAAAAACCGAGAATTAAAAAGAGGAGAAGGACCAGAATGAGAATCCGCTTCTTGCTCATCTCGCTATTGGAGTCTAAATTTGATGGGAATCATCCCCCACTCCTCCACTTCAGGTTGGTCTTTGGGCAGGGGAGCAAATCGCCACTGTTTTAAATATTGGATGGCCGCGCGTTCCAGCTCTGCATCCCCTTTCACGGAGGGGATGGCACGATCGACGATCCCGTTGGGCAATACCCAAAAGGTCAACTCGATCTCGGTCTCAACTCGCACCTTGATTTGCGGGAGCGGGGGTCTTTCTAAAATCTTCCGAGCGGCGATCGGGCCCTTGATTCCCAATTGTAGGTTCTCTTCAAGAGGCTTTCCGGGCAAAGGTTTTTCCATGGGTCTCAAGAGTCCCTCAATGATTTTTTCGGCGGCCTTGTCCTTTCGAGGGGGCAACTCTAAAGCCTCTCGCACCGATGGCATGGGAGATTCGGGGCTCAAGAGATCTTCCTTCTGTTTCAAATAATCCGTCAACGCGCTCTCAATCTTCTTAAACTCGGAAGAACTTCTAAAAGCTTTCATCCTCTCCTCTTCCGCAGTGCCCTCGAACTTCTTTGGACGGGGATATTCCGGCACCAGCGATTTCCAATCTTGGCTGGCGTTGGCCTCCTCCATCTTCTTCAGGATGACCTCTTCCCTGATCCTTTTTTCCTCGGGCGAGACCTCCGGTCTCCCCCATCCCAATAATCTCCTGCTCTCTCGGGTCAAGGCCTCCCACCTTCCCTCCCAGAAGGTACGAAGTACAGGAGAGGAAAGGAAAAGCAGTGCCAGAAAACCGAGGAGCACAAGGATCAGGGCAATGAGCAGGGGAAGGAAGCGCCGCTCTCTTTTCGACCTCTCTCTCATCAGTAAGGCATTCCTCTCTGAATCTGATCAATCATCTTCCGGGCCAAGTCCCTTCGATCTTCCCTCTTCGTTCTTGCAAGCAACTTCTGGTAGACCTGCTTCGCTTCGGCGAATTTTTTCCCCTCGAGATAAAGCATCCCCAGTTTTAGGAGCGCTTCCTCGGCCACCTCAGGCCGGTGGGGATAGAGGTAAATCACTCTTGAAAATTGCAGCACGGCCTGCTCCCTCTTCCCGGCTCCCAGGTGGGCCTCTCCCAATTTAAGGTGAGCCTGGCTGGCCACACCCTCTACTGGACTTTGAATCCCCACAGAAAGCGCAGAGATCGCATCCTCAAACTTTTTCTGACTCATGAAAAGAAGTCCCAATCGAAGGTAGCCCTCATACCTCATCTCGTCACCGGGAAACTTCTCAACAAAATCCCTTGTCACCCTCACTGCCTGGTCGATCCTCCCCAGGTAACGATATCCTTCCTCCATTCCTAAGTAAGCCCTCTTCACGATGAGATGTTGCGGATGATTCCGAATTACCCAGTCGAACTTTTCTATCGCCTTCGGATAATCTTTAAGGCTAAGATAGAGTTCGCCAGCCTCCACATGAGCCTCCACATAGAGATGGCTCTTCGGGTATTGCTTGATGAATTTCTCCATCGCTTCGACGGATTCCGCCCATTTTCTTTCTTGTTTAAAGAGAAGCGCAATCCGGAATTGGGCTTCTCCTGCTCCCTCCCCGCTTGGGTGAAGCTCTATCAACTCCCGGTAGGTCTTCGCCGCCCTCTCGGTCATCCGGTTCTGTTGATAGAAATCCCCCAATTGAATCAGGGCCTGGTCTGTGAGAGGATGCTGAGGATATCGTTTGACAAAAGATTCAACCCGAGCCACAAAGGCCTCCCGCTTCTTTTCTTGTAAAAGCGAGAGGATGATTCCATAATCAGCCTCCGGGGCCTCCTTTGACTTTGGATATTCTTTGATCAGTTGAAGATAGATGTTGGTCGCCTGACTGTATCGCCTGAGATTATAATACCCATCCCCCATCTTCAGCAGGGAGGATGGGACCAGGGGGCTTCGTGGATGCTGTTGAACGAGCCTTTCAAATTCTCCTATCGCCTTCTCATAATTCTTCTTCCTAAAATAGGTCCACCCGATCCAATACTGGGATTCGTCCCGGTAGGAACCTGAAGGATAGGAGTCCAAAACCATTTGAAACCGCTCAATGGCTTCATCAAATTTCTCTTCCCGATATCCGATCCATCCCAGGAGATACAAGGCCTTCTCGGTGTCCTCGCTCTGTTTCGATTGGGACGTCAGATGGACCAGATGGGTCCTTGCCTCCTTGTAATCATTCTGGTTTAGGAAACACTCAGCAATCATCAGAGAGATGGAAGGGGTGGACTGATATTGAGGGAATTCGTTCAGGATCTTCGAAAAGTAGTGATTGGCCTCTTTCCAGTCACGCCTTTGGAAATGGTACCAACCTAAACTGTTCAAACCTCTTGGATAGAAATCAGGGTGCCCCTTCAATCGATCCACATATCCGATACCCTTCCGATAGTCCTGTTTGCGCAGGCTTGTCTCTGCCAGCCAGTAAAGAATCTCTTCTTTCCCTTTATGATCCGGGTAATCGGCGAGGAGTCTCTCCCAGTACTGGATCGCCCCCTCGTAATGCTTCATAAAAAAAGAGGCATAGCCCAATCTTGAGTAGATGCGATCTTCAAGCTTGGCCTGTCTCTTCTCTTCTAAGGCTCGACGATAGGCCTGGATGGCAGCGGGGTAATCCTTTTGATTGAACAAAGATTCTCCCAGCATGAAATAGGCCCATTCCTGGAGAGAGCTTTCAGGATGGACCCTGAGGAATTGTCGGAAGATCAGGGTTGCCTGTCCATATTCGCCCTTTTCAAAATAGTGCAGGCCAATATCAAAGAGGCTTTTTTCAACCCAGGGAGAGGAGAGAAAGTGAGAAAGAAATCCCTGATAGAAGAGGGTCGCCTTCTCCACCTCATTGGCTCCAAGATAGGTTTTCAGAATTCCCCAGAAGGTGGGATCCGAAAGATTCCCCTTGGGAAAGCCTAACAGTACCTCTTCGAAGTTCTTCCTTCCCTCTTCATACTGTCCAAGGGAGACCAGGCTCCAAGCATAAGCGTAGCGGGCGCTCTCCTCAAGCGGATGCTGCGGGAAACGTATCCAGAAATTTTTCAAGACCTCCGCTGCCTCATTGAATTTATGGAGCCTGAACAGGCTGATGCCCATCAAATATTCCGCCTCTGGTCTCCAGATGCCTTTCGGAAAGGTGCGAAGCAGAGCCTCGATCTCCCGAACCGCCTGCTCGAAATGATCGATCTGATAGAGACAGTAGCTGGCCCAAAAAAGCGATGGCTGGGCAATGGGGTGGGTAGGAGTTTTCTCATAAACCTGATGAAGGAAGGTGAATCCCTTGTCATAGTTACCCCTCCTGAGCTCGATCCATCCACAGGAATAGAGGGCAAAAGGATAAAATTCATTGCCTGAGTCTTCATCCGTCACTCTCTGAAAATAGGAGAAAGCCTCCTCCATTCTCCCCTGGTGAAAGATCGCCTCTCCTGCCCAGTATAGGGCTGAACCTCTCCAAGGGCTCTTGGGATAGAGTCGAATCAACCTTTGGAATGTCTCATAGGCCTCTTCAAAATCTCGATGATAATAGTAATACCTGCCCTTTTCGTAAAGGGCTTTGTCTCCCTTTACCACCCTCGTGACGCCTCGGGTGAGCCTGCTCCTATGGCTACACCCTGGTTGAGTGGTTGAAGGACTCATCTTCTGGATCGGACCGATGGACTCCTCTCCCAGGTCAAAGGAGCCGAGTTGGGGTTCTTCCTTTACACCCTGAGCCATGAGAACAGGGAGGGGAATCTCCCTCTTCTCCATCCATTTGGTCTCCTCTTTTCCAAGGAAGATGATTTCTGGAGTCGGGATGCGATCTTTCTGCTGGCTCTGACTTTGGAAAATTGGAAAAGAAAAGACAAGGATGAACAGAAGAAATAGGCTAAAGGCCCTCGTCATCACTTTGATTATCTTCCATTCCATTATTTTCTAAGGTAGCAGAAACATTGAAGGTCTGTCAAGGATTGACCCATTCGGCCACGCTAAGGTAAAAGTGTGACGCTCAGGGTCAACCCTGAGCCTCCGGCCCAAGGGGCTCGATTGAGTTCACCGAAGTCTCTGGCCGAAAGTACGTCCAAGCCGCTTGTCAAGATCGCAGTCGAAGGATCAAGCCGGGAGTCGAAGGGTTGACAAGATTTTGGGGATTGTGATAGTTTGCGAATCATGGAAAAGAATCTGCTTTCTATTGCCCTCGCGTTTGTTTCCTTGCTCTTCCTTGCCCATTGCACGGAGGCTAAGAGGGGGTCTGATTTGGGCCCGAAGGGAGATTACAAAACCATGCGGGAAAGGATGGTTGAGACACAGATAAAGGCGAGGGGGGTAAAAGAACCCCGGCTTCTCGCAGCCATGCTTAAGGTGGAACGTCACCTTTTTGTCCCCAAACATCTCCATGGCACCGCCTATTCAGATCAGCCGCTTCCCATCGGAGAAGGTCAGACCATCTCCCAGCCCTATATCGTCGCCTTGATGACTGAGCTCCTGGACCTCAAGGGAGAGGAGAAGGTTCTGGAGATAGGAACCGGATCAGGTTATCAGGCGGCCATTCTGGCCGAGCTGGCCAAAGAGGTTTACACCATTGAGATCATCGAAAAGCTCGCCACCTCGGCCGAAAAACTCCTTCTCGAGCTGGGCTACAAGAATATCAAAGTGAAGGCAGGAGACGGATATTTAGGCTGGCCTGAAGCCGCTCC
>CAYMTD010000179.1:0-5333 GCA_964393245.1 uncultured Syntrophaceae bacterium | reverse complement strand
ATTCCCTGTGCCCTCGATCAATGAGCACTGCCAGTTCGATGCGCCGTGGCCTGCCTAAGTCCAGCAGGGCATCGATGGCCGCTCGGATTGTTCTCCCGGTGAAGAGGACATCATCAACCAGAAGGACGTGCTTGTCCTCTATAGAAAAATGGATCTCCGTCTTTTTAACCTCAGGCGTTTGACTCAATCGGGTCCAATCGTCACGGTAGAGAGTGATATCGATGGTTCCAGTGGGGAGGTCGATCCCTCTTTTTTGAAGAATCTTTTGACGTAATCTTTCGGCGAGAAATACACCTCCGGTTCGAATCCCCACCAAAACGACCCCATCCAACCGAGGGTTTCCCTGGATCACCTGATCGCAGATCTGATTGAGAGACAACTCCATATCCTTTTCTGTCTGCACAACCTCTTTGGATACCATTTCTTGAATCCTTTAGAAATTCAAAACCGAGATCCCGAACCAGGTTCGGGATGACAAGGGCTAAAAGCCTTGCCCATTCTGTCATGCTGAACCTTGGGCTGATGAAGATCAGGCTTGTTTCAGCATCTTCTCTTGATTTCCAAAAGCTTTTGTAATGTATTTCTTACCTGAGTGGTCTCGGCCTGGTTTTTCTTATCCGCATCCGCCAAAGGCCTATCACGAGCACCAGAAGAATTCCAAACCCAATAGCGAGAATCACCGGCCAGGGAGGAAGGAGACTCTTCTGCACTTCCAATGGGGAGATGAGGTTGACCTCCCGCAGGATTTTCCCTTCATTCTGGATCAGGGCTTTTGCAATAATCTGATTTTTCTGGATCGGAGCGGTGACCACTTTCGGTAATTCAGGAGTGACGGAGATCTGACTTTCTTTCCCTTTGGGCACCGTTACCCATCCCTCCTCTGCAGCAATAAGAGCAATCTTACTCTCCTTCCCTCTCTTCACCCTCACCGGACCAAATGGTGCTCCCTTCTTGACAGCTTCCACGGTTGAGAAATTCTTAAACCCATACTCTAACAAGGTCTGGGCTTCTTGTGCCCTCTTCCGCATCTTGTCGCAACCCATCACGACAGCGATCAGCCTCTGCCCATCCCTCTTCGCCGTGGCCAGGAGATGAAAACCCGCCTCCTCCACATGACCTGTCTTCAAACCATCCACACCGATATTCCTTTGCAAGAGCGTATTTCGGTTGTACTGGCGGATTTTGTTATATTCATATTCTGTCGTTGAATGGTAAGCCAGCGCTTCTGGGTGATCCTGGATATAACGCCGGGCCAGTAGAACCATGTCCATCGCTGTGGTGTATTGCCCCTCCGCCGGCATCCCATGGGAATTTTTGAATTGAGAGTTCCTCATCCCGATGAGACCGGCTTTCTCGTTCATCTTCGAGACGAAGGTCTCCTCCGACCCGGTCATATGTTCGGCCAGGGCAATGCAGGCATCATTTCCTGAGGAAATGGCGATTCCTTTCAGCAGCTCTCCCACCTTCACCCTCTCACCCACCTTGATGAACATCTTTGAACCCTGCATCCTCCACGCCTTTTCGCTTACCGTCACCATGTCATCCATTTTTAGCTGTCCGGCGCGGATCGCATCAAGAGCCAAGTAGAGAGTGAGAATTTTGCCAAAACTCGCAGGGGGAATCTTTGAATTTGGATTCTGCTCAAAGAGAACTTGTCCTGATAGAGCATCTATTAAAACAGCGGATTGAGCATTGCACCTCAGGCTGCCCTGGGCTGTTGCTTGGGCTCCTTGGGTCTCTTGGGTCTCTTGCGTTCTGTGGACGACACTCTTCTTCGATGTGGCGCCGGTCTTGGCAAGACCGGAATCGGAAATGACCGTGGAGATGATGATGAGAAGCAGAAGAACCACCCATGAGCTTCGAGAAAATCGTATCATCGTTCCCCTCCTCTTGGTATTTTGAAAAACGACCGAAGGTTTTTACATATAACAAATTCTATTTCATTTTTCAATCTGAATTAGATAGAAAACACTCTGCTGGTCTCCATTGGTCTCATTCTCCTAAAAACTATGTCGTGACTATTGTTTTTCACCCCGAATTTATTTGACGCAACTCTCAAGGATTTGATTGAGGAAGATTCTGGAACAGAGCTTGGGGATACGATGGGATTACGGGCTGGCTCCTATCACTTTTTTAATCATTGAAATGACTTTGTGTTTGGGTTAGATAGATATACATTTGAATCCTATGGCTGAAGAAACTTCAATAGCCAAAGCCCTAAGAGAGATTGAGACGATCACCTCTCTCGGTTATCGGGAGATAGCTTCGCTTCTTCCAAAGGATCGACCGGCCATCGGTTTTTTTTGCCCTTATGTTCCCGAAGAACTGATCTATGCTGCAGGTTGCCATCCCTTCCGTCTCATGGGTGCTCCAATCAAGATCTCGCATGCCCATGCCCATCTCCCCCCCTACTGCTGCCATTTAGTGAAGTCCTCTCTCGAAAGCCTCCTTCAGGGAGAACTCGATTTTTTGCGGGGGGTCGTCTTTACCCATAGCTGTGATTCCATGTTAGGGCTCTCCGAGATCTGGGCGCTTCAGGGGAGAATTTCCCTTCATTTCAACCTGGCCATCCCAGCTCATTTAGATTCGGAAAGATCCCGCCCCTATTTAAAAGCAGAGATAGAACGATTTGGAGATTTCCTTGACCGCCACTTTCAAAAGATCACTCCCCAAACCCTGAAGACCTCCATCAGGCTTTTTAATCATATACGGGAATTTCAAAAGGAATTGTACCATCGTCGGGGTCAGAATGCCTCGCAGCCTTTTGGGAAAGATTTTGCTGGAATCATTCAGGCCGGATCCCTCATGGATCGTTTTCGGTATCTCGAACTTCTTGATCAATTGCTGGAAGCCTTGAAAAAAGAATCAGGTGGAAACCCCGATAGGGTTCCCATTTATGTCACAGGTAATATGACTCACTCTGACGCCTGGTTCTCCCTTATCGAAGAGTCGGGGGCTCTCATTGTTCGGGATGATCTGTGCAGTGGTGCAAGGACTTTTCGCCTGAGAGTAAGAGAAGATATGGACCCCATAGAAGCCTTAACTGACCGTTATTTCAATTCCTATTTCTGCCCGGCCAAATATATGGGGGCTCAAGCCCATGTGGACACCTTATTAAAGGATGTTCAGGACTCGGATGTGAAAGGAGTCATCTTTCTCCTTTATAAATATTGCGAGAACCATTTTTTTGACTATCCTGACTTAAGGAATGCCCTTGAGTCCAAAGGCATCCCGACACTGCTCCTCGAGGTCGAGGATCCATCCTCCTCCATTGGGCAACTGAAGATCAGGATCCAGGCGTTCATTGAAATGCTAAGTCCGATTTAGATTTCGGGCTTCGGAACGCGGAATTCGGAATTCAGTCCTGAAGGGCTAAGTTACGTAACTCAGGGCTTTAGCCCTGACTATTCCGCAATCCGCATTCTGCATTCCGCATTAGCCTGGGTGAGTGACCATGGTGGAAAATAACCCTCAATCCAACCCTTACCGTAAGATTAACTCAACGGCGGCTTATCGCCGTCTGATGATGGCCTATTACTTTATCGCGAAACATCCTTCCTGGTTCGGCAAGAAAGTGGCCTGGATCACAAGCGGCGGACCCGTGGAGCCTCTCTATGCCATGGGAGTTCTTCCTTTCTATCCTGAAAATTATGGAGCCATGTGCGGTACCTCCCGGATGTCGGTCTCTCTCTGCGAGGCAGCCGAACACAAGGGATATTCCCGCGATCTCTGCTCTTATGCCCTGTCGGATATTGGATCTTCGTTTACCGGGAAAGGCCCCTTAGGGAAACTCCCCAAACCCGATTTTCTCGTTTGTGGCAACAATATCTGTGGAACGGTGATCAAGTGGTATGAGGTCCAGGCTCGTGCACTGAAGGTCCCCCTTTTCTTCTTCGACACTCCCTTTCTCCACGATGAGATCCAGGACCATGCGTTGAAATACGTTCAAAACCAAATGAAAGACTATATCGCTTTTCTCGAACGTCAGCTCAAGCGACCCTTTTCAGAGGACAAATTTCAGAAGGTCGGCCTCCTTTCTTTTGAGGCGATTAAGCTCTGGAAAGAGATCCTCGACCTTACTCGAGAGTGCCCTGCCCCTCTGACTGCCTTTGATGCCTTTATCCATATGGCTCCCATCGTCACGTTAAGAGGTACCCGCTGGGCCGTCTGGTACTATTGGAAATTGAAGAAGGAGATCGAGGAAAGAGTGAAGAGGGGAGTTGGAGCGTTCGCTCGTGAAGAGATCCGGCTCATTTGGGATAACATTCCCATCTGGTATGATATCCGTAACCTTTCCAAGATCCTCTCCTCCCAGGGAGCTGTTCTGGTGGCGGACACCTACACCTCGGCCTGGGCCATGGATCAGATCGATGTGAATGATTCTCTGAATGGCCTTGCAAAAGCCTATGCCACCATCCACCTCAATCAGGGTCTCCGATATAAGATAAGAAAAATGACGAACCTGATCGAAAGCTATGGGGCTCACGGATTTATTATGCATTCTAACCGGAGCTGCAAATCGTACTCCCTGGGTCAGGCTGACCTCAAGCGGGAAGTATCCAAGGCTACGGGAAAACCGGGACTGATGATCGAGGCTGATCACACCGATTCACGAAGTTACGCCCCGAAACAGGTCGAAAAACAGATCCAGGTTTTCTTAGATATCGTCAGAGGGAAAAAGGCTGGATAATATTTTCATCAGATTATTTCTTTCTTCTTCTTGCCAAAATTCTTTCAAAATCGTCTAATATCTCTGGCATATCGATGGCCGTCGAAAACTCCCCCACCCATCGGCGAATCCTCTGCAGATTCAATTTTGAATGGGTATCCAGAATAGATTCAATATCTGCCAGGTCTCGAGTCCGGTGTGCAATGGCTTTCATAATGATTAAATCCTCAGGTCTTGGCAAAGGGAGACGAATCCCTTTCACGTCTGCCCACACTACTTGACGGATTGCCTTTTTTTCAAAGGGCAAAGAGCCGAAGGTAATATCGACGTCTATTCCACTTGATTTATGACGAACCAAAAGTACCCTGGATTTTTGTGCAAAGGTGAGAGCATCAGCCAATCGAGGGACAAACCTGAACTTTTTTCCTGAAATCAGGAAATCTTCCCAATTCTCTTCATCAAGTAATACCAGGGCATCCACATCATGCGTTACCCTGGGCCTCCCCAATATTGAAGCTGCGACTCCGCCAATGATAACACCGGGGACTCCCTTGCCCTGCAACCAAGCAACAAGGTCGCGCAAAGCCATTAGAAGATGGGCCAAAGGTCCTCTTTTAGACATGATAGCTGTTGCGTAACTTATTCCAACGTATGCGGACTTCCT
>CAYMTD010000178.1:0-5344 GCA_964393245.1 uncultured Syntrophaceae bacterium | reverse complement strand
CAGATGGTGACAGAGGACTACATCTTGACCGCCGAACCCGTAGGGTCGGGGACGATTGCCAAGAAATCGAATCTCAACCTCAGCCCTGCGTCGATTCGCAATATCATGTCTGAGTTGGAAGCGCTGGGACTCCTTTGCCAACCCCATGTTTCTGCGGGGAGGATCCCGACGGAGAAGGGGCTTCGATATTATGTCGATTCCATTCTCAATGTCCATGAATTGAGCGATCAAGAACAGCATGAAATACGCTCTTATTATTCGATTCATGAGATGGAAGGCGCAGATCTATTCAGGGAGACGTCCCGGATTCTTTCGTCATCGTCTCACTATCTGGGAATCGTATGGGTCCCCCGAATGAGTTCTGCCGTGCTTCAGCATACGGAATTCGTCAAATTCAGGAAACATCTCACCCTGGTGATCCTGGTCAGCACAACCGGCTTGGTCTATCACCGGATCATCGAGACGGAGGAAGACTTTTCCCAGTCCGAATTGGATCATCTCTCTGACTATCTGAACAGCTTCTTAGCAGGTCTAACATTGTTACAAGTGAGAGAGAAATTAATCGAACAGATGCGAGTCGAAAAGGGCGCCTATGACCGGATGTTTGAACAGGCGCTCAAATTAGGAGAAAAAGCCTTCTCCTCTCTGGATGAGACGGATGTCTTTATCGAAGGCAAGACCAATATTCTCCATGAGCCCGAGTTTCGAACCATCCCGAAGATGATGGATCTCTTTAAGGCCTTTGAAGAGAAGGCGACGATGGTGAGGCTTCTTGATAAGCTGGTAGATCCAAGGGGCGTCCAGATTGCCATCGGCTCGGAGAGCCAGGTGCAGGAGATGGAAACCTGCAGTCTGGTGACATCGACATATGGATGTGGTGGGCGGGTCTGGGGAGCCCTGGGGGTTATTGGACCTCGAAGGATGAATTACTCCAAGATCATCCCGTTGGTTGACTATTCTGCAAAACTGCTGACTGAGATTCTTGAAAGGCATTATCGCTTGCAATGAGGAGAATGCGAGGTTAAAAGAATGCAGAATTCGGAAAACAAAGAGAAGCCTGTTATATCGGAACCGAGTTTGGAACGAAGCGAAGAAAAACGTTCGGAGAGTCATGGAGAGGACAAACCCCCCAAGAAGAAGAAAGAGGAAAGGGAGATTGAAGAACTGAAGAGGAGACTGGAAGAGAAGGAGAAAGAAGCTAAGGAATATTACGACCGGCTGCTGAGGGAGGCTGCCGATCTTGAGAATTTCAAAAAGAGGGCAGCCAAAGATAAGGAAGAATGGACAAAATTCGCCAATGAGGATCTGATCAAGGCCATTCTTCCGGTCATCGACAATCTCGAAAGAGCGGTCAATCACGCAGAGAAGGTGGTCGACACAGGAGTAATGATCGAGGGTGTCCGTCTGACGATCAAACAGATGCTTCAGACGCTCGATCGATTTGGGTTGACCCCCTTCGAATCGGTGGGAAAGCCCTTCGACCCATCCAGGCACGAGGCAATGCTTGTGGTTGAATCGGATCAACACCAGCCCAATCACGTCGTTGAGGAATTCCAGAAAGGCTACCTTCTAAACGATCGTTTGCTAAGACCAGCCACCGTTTCGGTATCAAAACTTCCTGAAAGGGAGGCTCAACGGACGGAATAATGGGTTGAATTTTTTCAAGAAGGAGAAAAACAATGGCAAAAACAATTGGAATTGATTTGGGAACAACGAACTCTGTAGTGGCCGTGATGGAGGGAGGGGACCCAGTCGTTATCGCGAACCCGGAGGGAAGCAGGACCACTCCATCGGTGGTCGCTTTTACCGATAAGGGGGAAAGGGTCGTCGGGCAGATCGCCAAGCGACAGGCGATCACCAACTCGGAAAATACGATCTTCTCCATCAAGAGGCTGATGGGGAGAAAGTATAATGATCCTGAGGTGCAGAGGGATCGAAAGATTCTCCCCTATAAGATTGTCGAGAATAAGAATGGTGATGCCTGGGTTAGGGTCAGGGATAAAGAGTACAGCCCTCCCGAGATCTCTGCGTTCGTCCTCCAAAAGATGAAAGAGACGGCAGAGGCTTATCTGGGTGAGAAAGTGACCGATGCGGTGATCACCGTTCCGGCTTATTTTAATGATAGCCAACGCCAAGCGACGAAGGATGCTGGGAGGATTGCGGGGCTTAATGTGATTCGCATCATTAACGAACCGACGGCAGCCTCTCTGGCTTATGGCCTGGATAAAAAGAGGGATGAGAAGATTGCCGTTTTCGATCTCGGTGGGGGAACCTTCGACATCTCCATTCTCGAGCTGGGGGAGGGCGTCTTCGAGGTAAAATCAACCAATGGGAATACCCATCTGGGTGGAGATGACTTCGACCAGAGGCTTATTGACTATCTCGCCGATGAATTTCTGAAGGACCAAGGGATTGATCTGAGAAAGGATCGGATGGCTCTCCAGAGGCTTAAAGAGGCGGCGGAAAAGGCAAAGATTGAGCTCTCCAATATGATGGAGACGGACATCAACCTACCCTTTATCACCGCGGATGCCTCCGGTCCCAAGCACCTGAACATGAAGCTGACTCGGGCTAAGCTTGAAAAGCTAACAGAGGATCTCATCGAAATGGTGGATGGGCCCTGTCGTCAGGCCCTTGCCGACGCTGGACTGACAGCGAAGGATATCGATGAGGTTATTCTCGTTGGCGGGATGACCCGGATGCCAAAGGTTCAGGAAAAAGTAAAGCAGCTTTTCAGTAAAGAGCCGAACAAGAGCGTCAACCCGGACGAGGCGGTTGGAATCGGGGCGGCGATTCAGGCCGGAGTCTTAAAAGGTGAAGTGAAGGATGTCCTCCTTCTCGATGTCACCCCCCTCTCCCTTGGAATCGAAACGCTGGGTGGTGTCTTTACTAAATTGATTGAGCGTAACACCACCATTCCAACGAAGAAGAGCCAGATCTTCTCCACAGCATCGGATAACCAACCCGCTGTGACAATCCATGTGCTTCAGGGAGAAAGGGAGATGGCGGCTGATAACAAGACCCTCGGTCAGTTTGAACTGGTGGGCATTCCTCCGGCACCTCGTGGGATTCCACAGATCGAGGTTACCTTCGACATCGACGCCAATGGAATCGTCCATGTCTCCGCGAAAGACCTCGGAACGGGCAAAGAGCAGTCTATCAAGATCACTGCCTCAAGCGGTCTCTCGGAAGAAGAGATCAAGAAGATGGTAAGGGAAGCGGAAGCTCACGCCTCGGAGGATAAGAAACGCCGGGAACTGGCAGAGGCCAGAAACCAGCTCGACACCCTCATCTATACAACGGAAAAATCGTTGAGAGAGTTCGGAGATAAGATCGATGCGGCTGATAAACAGAATATTGAGGATGCTATGGCAAAGGCGAAGAAGGCCATGGAATCGAACGACCTCAATACGATCAGATCGGCGCAGGAAGATCTCACCCGTTCCTCTCATAAGCTCGCAGAGGCCATGTATGCCAAAGCTTCCCAAGCCAGGGGGGCGGGTGCAGGAGCAGGGCCAGGAGCAGGTGCCGGAGCTCAAGAAGGTCCCAAGAAAGCCCAGGAGGATGTGGTGGACGCCGATTACGAAGATGTGAAGGATAAATAATAATCACTGCGTTGGTTGTGGTTTGAAAAAAGGGCGAAGAAGCATCTTCGCCCTTTTTTATTGGTTGAGAACTTCCAAATGAACCCCCCTTGAGAGACGATGTCGTAACTGCTATTTTGTCACCCTGAACCATGCCCTGAACTTGTTTCACGGGTTGGTTCAGGGTCTCGCAGTTGATTGATTTCATTGAGATGCTGAAACAAGTTCAGCATGACATTTCTTGCGATTTTTCATTTGCAACACAGTCTCCAAGGGGGAGGGGACTGATCTGTGAGCTCTGTTCATTATCAGAAATTTGATTTTAGATGTTAGCGATGTTAGTATCAAAATCACCTGAGGGACTTTGGAGAGTAAAATGCGGGGACTTTTTGAAAAATTAAAGGAGGGCCTTTCAAAAACCCGCCAAGGATTTGTCGAAAAGATCGACCACCTCCTTACGGGCAGGAGAGCAATGGACCAGGATCTTTTGGATGAACTGGAGGGCGTTCTCTTCTCGGCAGACCTTGGGGTGAAGACATCCAGCCAACTCATCGAAGGGGTAAGAAAGGGTCTAAAAAGAGGCGACCTCCAGGAAGCTGAAAAAGTAAAAGACTTCATCAGACAGGAGATCCTCCGAATCCTCCAAACGGCGGAAAAGCCTCTTCTCATCGATTTCTCTCAGACCAAACCCTTTCTCTTTATGGTGGTGGGCGTGAATGGCGTGGGGAAGACAACCACCATCGCAAAAATTGCCCACCAATACTCCTCCCATGGGAAAAAAGTTCTGATCGGTGCCGCAGATACCTTCAGGGCAGCTGCTGTGGAACAGCTTGAGGTTTGGGCCAAAAGGGTGGGAGCAGATCTCATCAAGCAGTCCAAAGGCTCTGATCCTTCCGCGGTCGCCTTCGATTCGGTCCATGCAGCCAGAGCAAGAGGGATGGACCTCGTCTTCATCGATACAGCCGGAAGGCTCCATACGAAAGTCAATTTGATGGAGGAATTAAAGAAGGTGAAACGGATCATTGCAAGGGAACATCCTGGAGCACCACACGAAGTCCTGCTCGTCCTCGACGCCACCACAGGCCAGAATGCCATCTCCCAGGCGAAACTCTTTCATGAGGCAATTGGGGTCACCGGAATCGCTCTCACAAAACTGGATGGAACAGCAAAGGGAGGGATTATCATAGGGATCACTGATGAATTGAAAATCCCAATTCGATATATTGGCGTGGGAGAAGGGATGGATGACCTGAGAGAATTCAACGCCAGCGAATTTGTGCAGGCACTATTTTAACGAACAGGAGTTGGGACCCGATGGTAAGAAGCAATCCTTTAATCGATATCGTCGGTTGGATCGGAGCCGCTGCGCTTCTTATGGCCTATGCCTTCGTGTCAACAAGGAGGATGGAAGGAGACTCCGCTTCCTATCAACTTCTCAACCTCGGCGGAAGTGCTTTCCTCATGGCCAATTCCTTTTTCTATGGGGCTTATCCCTCATCGATGGTGAATATCGTCTGGATCAGCATCGCCGTCTTCATCATGGTTAGGAAGAAGTTAAAAAAACAAAGCTAAGGCAGGACCATCTTCTCCAGGGTTTTGACTCTTGCCTCCAGCGCGGCCAGCTTTTTCTCGAGATCGGAATAGGAGAATTTAATCATGGAACCCAACTCATCTTTGACTCCGGTGAAACCATCCCCGATTTTTTCCTCCAAGGTAACCATTTTCTCCTCGATTTTTTTCATCTGATCCTGAAACTTATC
>CAYMTD010000177.1:0-5360 GCA_964393245.1 uncultured Syntrophaceae bacterium | reverse complement strand
CTGCATAATTTCGGTCGCGCGTCACTCCGGGTTCATCCGCAACAATCGCCTTCTTACCCCGCACGACGCGGTTGAAAAGGGTTGACTTTCCGACGTTCGGCCTTCCAACGATGGCAATGATAGGCTTCATGGCAATTCCCGTACTGATCCATGCGTATTATAAAACAGCGTAAAGCCCGGAACAACGAAATACTTTCTTCTCAAACCGATCCAAATTCATGTTGACCCATTCGGCGGCGCCAAGTCCTCCCTTTGAAGGCAAGGTAAGGCAGCGCCGCTCAGGGTCAACCCTGAGCCAGCCCCAGCATTTATGCTGGGGAGTCGAAGGGTTGACTTTATTCCGAAAAATCAGTAGACTCCAATTCGATCTTCGGTTTAAGGATGCGGAACTCTAAATTAAACCCCCAGGCAGAGACATTTGGAATTTCCAAAAAAGTGTCATCCTGAACTCGTTTCAGGATCTCACTTTATAGACAAACCGAGATGCTGAACCAATACTGAAACGAATCCAGCACAAGGTTCAGCATGACAACAATCGCTCTATCATGGTTGAGTAGAATGCTTCCCGAATCCATTCCCTCCTATAGTGTTGGGCCCTTCTTCGGCATGACCACCAATGTCGTGATGGCCTTAATATGTCTGGTCAACTTTTCTCTTCACCGGCAGTACCGGCCTCTGTGGAACCTGTTTCTCTTTTACTCATTTCTGACCCTCTTCTTCCTTGGGTGGGTGATTTACGGCCTCCAGAAATCGCCTGAATCGATCCTTTCGGCTTACAGAATGAGTCAAGCGGGTTTAGCCTTGCTTCCAGCCAGCTGGGCTTGGTTTGTGCTGTCTCTATTAAATCAGAAGCCAAGCCGCCTCTCAGGCGCCATCATCGGCATCAGCCTGATCACTGCTGGGCTGGCCCTTTTCGGAAAGGGACCCCTGTCTTTTGGACTTCCTCTGGAGGCCCATCCGTCCGATGGCGGAATCTTAAGACCCCAATCCCTCTTTCTCAGACCTGCTGTCAATCTCTTTTGCCTCATGGTCTGCCTCTATTACCTTGTCCTTGCGGTGATAAAGCTTGGGCGGTGGAAAAAAAAGGAACGCACCTATCTCATTCCTTTCGGCATTGGACTGTTGTTTTGGTTCTTGGGCGGAGTAAATGACGCCCTGCTCTCTATGGGAATCATCGTTTTGACGAAACAGAAGATCTTGTGGTTCGCCTCCTTTTGGCTCTCCATCTTTTTGGCCATTTCCGTTGCCATCCATTACCGCTCTCTCGAACAGGCGGTGCGAGACGCCCGTGATGTCTTTGAAAAATTCGTCCCTCCGGCGTATCTCCGCCGTATTGCTGCCAAAGGGCTTCGATCCATCCGTTTGGGGGAAGCCGATCAACAGGAGGTAACGATTCTTTGTTGCGACGTACGAGGGTTCACTCCCCTGTCCGAAAGGCTTAATCCGAGTCAGCTGATCGCCTTTGTCAACCGATTTCTTGACCGGATTACGAGGGTCGTCTCTAAGCAGGGAGGGGTGATCGACAAGTTCATCGGGGATGCTGTCTTATGCATTTTCGAAGGAACCGATTCTGCTCAAAGAGCGATCGCTTGCGGAATAGAGATGCTTGGCGAGGTGAGGACGTTTAATGCAGAGGGGGATCGAACGAAGGACCAAACTATTCAGATCGGCATTGGCTTGCACTTCGGACCCGTCATCCTTGGAACGATTGGTTCTTCCGAGCGCATGGACTCTACGGTCTTAGGGCTCACCGTCAATCTTGCGAAACGTCTTGAGGAAGCGACCAAAACATTGCATGTGGATATGATTATTTCAGATCAGGTCGTTAAGCACTTGCCAGATAGATCCCATTATCGATTACGGGATCTCGGAGAAGTCTGGGTCAAGGGAGCCTTAGGCCCACTGACTTTATTCGAAGTATACGATCAGGACCCCCCTGAAGTACGGAATCTTAAAGACCGCATTGGATGCATTCTCACAGAGGGAATGGGGTTAGTGAGGGCGGGTCATCTGGAGCCTGCATTGGCAAAATTCCAGGAAGCTCAGTCGATCTCCCCTCAGGATCTGCCTACCCACCTTCTCCTCAAGTCACTTACAATTCTCATGGAACAGAAGCAAATAGTCCAGCAGACCGCTTTGCTCGACCTAAGATAGAAGACCATGCCCTATCGGTAAATTAATTCAATAGACCCATTTCTTGTCTTAAATACCCCTCTCTTCTCCAACAAGGGGGATCTCGCAAGATCTCCAGGCGACATAAAGCGATCTTCCCTGTTCTTCTTCAAATCTAAGCCAATTGCATTGTAAATTCGTGCCACATATTGGGAGCAGAACAATTTATTTTCCATTCTTAACTCATCTTTCTTGCCTAAATCTCTCTTAAACAAAACCTTCACACCAAATAACACGGCCTTCCACCTGGCATAGCTTTTGCCCAGCTCCTCTTGCGCAAAGATGACCATCCTTAGGCGATCCTCTTCTGAAATCTCTTTCTTACAGGTAAACCATTCCACGCTCCCCTTGTGTTGAAATAGATTACGTGAAACGGGAGTAACCCTCACCCCCCTCATCACCGCTTCCATAACCATTAGCCTTTCGTTCCACCAGACAGCAATCCCGGCATGAGAATAGGTTGAATGGGTTAACCATCTGATGATTCCAGCGACGATCCCCTGTCCTCTATACAGAAATACATCTCCGTTCTTGATTTGGAGACGTATCTCCTCGTATTTTGCTTTCTTGATCTCCATGTTTTCCTAAATTAAACTTGTTCACGAAAGGATTGCGATCGCCTCGATTTCAATCTCTGCATCTCGAGGAAGTCTGGCCACTTCAACAGTAGACCTGGCAGGGGGAGAAGAAGGAAAGTAAGCCGCGTACACCTCATTCACCTGACTGAAATTTCCCATATCCTTCAGAAAAATGGTGACCTTGACCACATCTTCCATCCCCAGGGTTTGAGATTCCAATATGCCTTTGAGATTTTCTAACACTTTCCGCGCTTGTTCCCGAATACCTCCTTTCACCAATTCTCCACTGGCAGGATCAAGAGGAATCTGCCCGGAGAGAAAGAGAAAATGCCCAGCCTGTATCGCCTGGGAATAAGGTCCAATCGCTTTCGGTGCCTTCTCGGTTTGGATCACTTTTTTCTTCATGCCTCATTTCCTCCCCTTCCATTCAAGATCTCAGAGAACAGTTTTGGTTATTGGAATTTGATGATTGGTCATTATTTGGTTATTGGTGCTTGGAATTTGGTGTTTCTACTGCTGTCTTTCCAACCATTCTGTTTCTGTGCGGTGTTAGAAGACCACAGACTTCAGAAGCGTCCCTCAAAATCCAGTCTGCCCCTGCCTTCTCAAACTCGTCCCTCTTTGTCCTGCCCGTCAACACCCCAATCGTCTTCATTCCTACCCTCTTCCCGGCTTGAATATCGATGGGATGATCACCGACCATCACTGTTTCTTTTCCTGAAACATGAAGGGCTGTCAGAACGGACGTCATATGTTCAGGATGGGGTTTGACTCTTCTGATTGAATCTCTGGAAATGAAGATGTCACAAAATTTTTCTATATCAGGAAGTACCTTTCGAACAGCCTCTTCACAGTTTCGGGTAACGATCCCGACTTTTATCCCTTTTCTCTTGAGTGAGACCAGTACCTCCTTCACACCAGGGAGTATCCTTCCCTCTTCCGCAGCCTTCATTTCGATCTCATGGAGGATGAGATGGGCTTTTTGATAAAATTCCTCAGCAGCGGAGGAATTTCTCTTGCTCAGAATTGGAACGACCTCATCGATAATCTCTAAAAGATATTTTTCTTCAATCGATGACTCGTCGATCCCATACTTTCTCATCAATTTGAACACCTCGTCTCTCATCTGCGAAAAATCGATATTCAGGACAGCCAGCGTCCCATCGAAATCGAAGACAACCGCTCGAATGTCACGAAGTTGATCCTGTTGATGATGCGCTCCCATAGATTCTTAGGCCCCCTCACCCCCTGCCTACCGGCAGGCAGGCATCCCTCTCCCTTTGGGGGGAGAGGGGAGGGTGAGGGGTTTTTTAAGATCCAGATCCGTGATCCCCAGGCAATACAGAACCCCCTTCATATGGTTTCGGGTGATCGTGCCATCGGCAACCTTTTTGAGAATTTCTTTTGCATTGAAAGCAATTCCAAGCCCTGCATTGGCCACCATGATTCGATCATTCGACCCATCCCCCACGGCCACCACTTCATCCCGAGTAATTCCCTCTTTGCGACAGATCTCGTCCATGATTTGAGCCTTCCGGTGGGCATCGATAATTTTCCCTTTGATCCTTCCGGTGAGCCTGCCATTTTTGACCTCTAATTCGTTTCCAAAAGCATAATCGAACCCAAGCCTCTTTTTCAAAATATCGGTGAAGTAACTGAATCCTCCACTGATAAGCCCGACCCTAAATCCCATTTCCTTCAGCGCTGAAATCAGTTCTTCACTTCCTTTGGTCAGTTTAAGTGTTTTGGCCAAAGGTTCTAAACTTCGGATCGTCAATCCTTTTAAAAGAAAAACTCGATTCCGGAGGGATTGAGCATAATCAATCTTTCCCTTCATTCCCCTCTCAGTAATGGCAGCCACCTTCTCCCCCACTCCGGCCAACTTCGCCATCTCATCGATGATCTCGCCATCCACAATCGTGGAATCCATATCAAAGACGATCACCTTTTTCCGCTTCTTGAAGGTGGACTCGGGCTGAACAATCACATCCATTCCAACCTTTCTCGCTACTTCGGAAAGTTTACCGCTGAGAAGGGAGAAATTAGCATCTCTGAGATCGACCCACATCTCCATACCCAAAAATTCACCTCGCGCAATCATCTTAATTCGTTCGATGTTGCAATGATGTTCGGCTAAGGTGGAGGAAACGGCAGCGACGACCCCTGGCCGGTCCGATCCGACGATGGTGAGGACATAAGGCTTTTTTGTTTCCGCCAATCTCAACCCTCTGAACTCATGAAGAGGGGTGAAGGTGATATTCATCCCCCGTTTTGACGCCAACCGATGAAGATCCTTACGAAGCTGACCTGGCCGAAAGCGGGGCCGAACCGGTTGGAGGAGGAGGACCATGGTAAACTGGGAATGAATGACCGTCTGTTCAATGTCAACGATGTTTAATCCTTTTTGGAATAGCAGTCCAGTCACCTCTGATACCAGCCCGACTCGATCCTCTCCGATCACTGACACAACATAGAGGTTTTCCTTTTGCGAAAGAGGTCCGGTGAACATGGTGCTAAACCTCCAAACTAACCCTAAATATCCTAAAAAAGAGTGGCCGTCAACGACTCTGTAGGAATAGGCCTCCAACCCTGTTAAGAAAATTGACCTTG
>CAYMTD010000176.1:3489-5385 GCA_964393245.1 uncultured Syntrophaceae bacterium | reverse complement strand
CGAGGAGCGCAGGCCACTGAACATGTCTCTTCAGAAGAGCCTGAAGGTGATTGGCCGGGCCAAGCGGGAGTGGGAATCCACTGTAGACTCCCTACCTCAACTCATCTGCCTGATCGATGATCAGGGATCCATCCTCCGCACCAATCGAACCATCGAGCGGTGGAACCTCGAACAGGTTTTCAATGTAAAGGGAAGAAATATCCACCAGCTTTTTCATCCCCACTGCACGGATGCTTCCTGTTACCTGGAGACGTTCTGGTCCTTGGCGAAGGAGGAGCTGAACTATCATCGATCCTCCGAATGCGAAGTCAAGGACCGTGTGATCGAGCGCCATCTTCATTTTCAGGTCCTTCCAATCTCCCCCAAGATGTATAAGAAAAGGGAGGAGATCCATGGTTATGCCGTGGTTGTTGTCCATGATATTACCGAACGAAAACAGGTCGAGAAAGAAATCCTTGCGCTCGAAGAACAGCTTCACCAGTCTCAGAAGATGGAAGCCATCTGCCGGCTTGCCGGAGGGATGGCACACGATTTCAATAACATCCTGACACCGATCATGGGATATTCTCAGTTGGCGATTAACGCCCTCCCTCCTGACAATCCTGTTCAAAAGGATCTCCAGGAGATTCGAAAGGCCGCAGAAGGCGCGGTCGCTCTGGTCCGACAGCTCTCTGTCTTTTCCAAACGACAGCCGGAAAATCCACAAATCGTTAATCTCAATCATGTGCTTCTCAATATGGACCAAATGATTCGTCGTCTGGTGGGCGACCACATTAAATTGGTAACCCTCCCCGGGCCGAATTTGGGCCTGGTCAAAATTGATCCGGGACAATTTGAGCAGGTGATCGTCAGCCTTGTGGTCAATGCTCGAGATGCCATGCCCAGCGGGGGGAAGCTCATTCTCGAAACGTCCAATGTGACGCTGACACAGGATTATGTTTATCAGCACTCAGGGATGATTCCAGGCCAATACGTCATGTTGGCTGTAAGCGACACAGGGATTGGAATGACCAAAGAAGTAAGGACGCATCTCTTCGAACCTTTCTTTACGACAAAAGGGATGAGCAGTGGGACGGGCATGGGGCTTTCATCCGCCTACGGCATCATCAGGCAGAGCAATGGCTACGTACTGGTCTACAGTGAAGTGGGGCATGGAACCACCTTCAAGATCTATCTGCCCCGAACAGAAGAGGAGGTCCAACCCCTTCCCAGGCGAGAAGAGGAAAAGCCTCTCCAAGGCGGTAACGAGACCATCCTCCTTGTGGAAGATGAGCCCCTGGTCCGGGGTCTGGCGGCCCGCATCCTGCGCAAGCAGGGATACCATCTTCTCGAAGCATCGAATGGCAGCGAGGCCTTGCGCTTGGCGGAAAAACGGATCGGGGAAGAGATTCATCTCATCCTGACCGATGTCGTCATGCCCGGGATGATTGGCCGTGAACTGGTGGAAAGACTTCATTCCTCGTTCCCTAAAATGAAAGTCCTCTACATGTCGGGGTATACGAATAGCGCGATTGTTCACCATGGAATATTGGAGGAAGGCATGAATTTCATCCAAAAACCCTTCACCTTGGAGGCTTTGGTAGGCAAGGTCCGTGAGGTGCTGGATCAATAAGTTCGGAGTTCGGAGTCGGAAAAACAAGGAGATATAAAAAATGACCAAATATTCTGAAACCCAGAGCCCAAGATCTCCATCTCCGGCCGTTGCAGTGGAGACGGATCGGAAGATAGGGGAAATCGCAAGGAGGGAGATTATGACCCCCCGGGAAGCCGCGGACTATTTGAGTGTCCATGTCCGGACGATCTACCGCCTGGCAAAGAATGGGGAGATCCCTGGCCGCAAAGTGGGAGGAAGCTGGAGATTCAAAAAGGGGGCCCTGGACGAATGGCTTTCATGGA
>CAYMTD010000176.1:0-3389 GCA_964393245.1 uncultured Syntrophaceae bacterium | reverse complement strand
TGGCCACGATCAAAAATGCCGTGCAACTCGTTCTGAAAGGAAAGGCTGGAGAGGTAAATGAAGTCCAGGCCAATTTTTTGGGCATGGCGGAGAAGAATATCAACCGCCTGACGAACATCCTCAACGACCTCCTCGATCTCTCCAGGATCGAATCCGGGAAGGTGGGAATGAAAATTGAGGAGCTCGACTTACGGGATCCCATCGACTTTGTCCTTTCCTCTTTGAAGACACAGGCAGATGCAAAATTGATCCGCCTCGAGGGCGACGTTCCAAAGGATCTTCCCTTCGTCTACGGAGATCGCGAAAAGGTTGGGCAGATACTGACGAACCTCGTAGGAAACGCGCTTAAGTTCACCCCGGAAGGGGGAGCGGTGACCGTATCCGCAGGGGTCTCCGACACGGTAAGAAATGCGGTGGGTGTCTCTATCCATGACACCGGAATTGGAATTCCAGCGGATCAGCTGGAAAAGATTTTTGAAAAATTTCATCAGGTGGAGAGCCCTCTTCATCATTCTGCCAGCGGGACAGGATTAGGACTGGCCGTCACCAAGGGTTTAGTGGAAGCTCATCAAGGGCATATCTGGGTGGAGAGCGAAGTGGGAAAGGGAAGCACGTTCACGTTCACCTTGCCCCTTTCGAAGGGAGAAAAGAGGGAACTTCAATTTCGATTTATTCTCGACCGGGAGTTTCGACGCGCCCAGGAAAACCATACCGCTTTTACTCTTTTCCTGATTGAGGCCCTGCACCGGGCGGGGATACTCGAAAGAAGCCAACTGAACCAACTGGAAGAGATGCTGAAGAAATGTTTTGTCAGAAAAGGAGATACTCTGTTTAAACGGGAGCAGGATACCATTTGGGTTGCCTTCTGTGAAGCAGATCTGAAAGGAGCCCAGGTTATCCGTCAGCGGATTGAAGGAGAAATTCAAAAACATTTCACGGAAGGCAGGGACCAACCCTTGGTCATCAAAGTGGGGGCCGCAACTTATCCTGAAGAGGCCATCACGAAGCGAGAGCTCTTCAGGAGAGCGAAAACGCAATTGAGAGGTTGAAAAATGGAAAAGAAGAAAATCCTGGTGGTGGACGATCAAGTCGATTTAGTTAAGACGATTCGGTTTGCTCTGGAGCTGGAGCAATATGAGGTTCTCGTCTCTTACAACGGCGAAGATGCCTTGAACCAGGCGCGAAGGGAAAACCCTGACCTCATCCTGTTGGATATTATGTTGCCAAAACTCGATGGCTACAAGGTCTGCCGCTTGTTAAAGTTTGACGAGCAATTCAAGCACATTCCCATTCTAATGCTGACGGCCAAGACCCAGGAGAAGGACAAAATCCTCGGCGTGGAAACAGGTGCGGATGAGTACATCACCAAACCCTTTGATATCGAGGAACTGATAGGGAAGGTGAAGGCGTATCTCAAGGGATAGTGCGGAGTTCGGAGTTGGGAGTTCGGAGTTGAATGAATTAGATCAATAATAAATTTGTTCAAACAAACTCCGCATTCCGCAATCCGCATTCCGAAATGGGATTAACCCGTGCCTAACTTCAAATACAAGGTGAGAGACCGATCAGGCAAAGCGATGGCTGGGACGATTGATGCACCCAATCCTCAGATGGCAGGAGACCGACTCTATCAATTAGGATATTTCCCGATCAAGATAGAAGACGCCGGAGAGGCGGCCCCGTTCAATCTCTCGGGCTTGTGGCAACGATTTCAGCAAGTCAGATTGGAAGGCATCATCTTTTTCAGCCAGCAGCTCTCCACCCTGTATAAGGCAGGGGTCCCTTTGCTGACCGGATTGGCGAGCCTCGCCCAGCAGACGGAGAATAAGAAACTGAAGACCATCCTCGAGGCCATCGGGCACCAAATAGAAAAAGGAAGCACCCTCTTCGAAGCCATGGCCAAATATCCTGACGTCTTCACTCCTGTCTATGTCAACATGATTCGAGCCGGTGAGACCTCTGGAATGTTGGGCCAAACCCTCGACCGGTTCGTCACTCTTGCAGACCGAGAGCTGAGGACTCGCCAGAGGGTAAAAGAGGCAACCCGTTATCCCAAGATCGTGGTCCTCTCTCTCACCATCGCCTTTGGGGTCCTGATCGCCTTTGTGATTCCACGGTTTGCGGAGGTCTTTTCCCGGTTTAATGCTCCCCTGCCCTTACCCACACGCGTGATGATCGGAATCAATAATCTCTTTCATACTTACTGGTATGTTGCTCTGGCGGCTTTTTTGGGAATCCCCTTCTTGATCAGACACTATATCCGAACGCCAAAGGGGAAGTATCTCTGGGACAGATTCAAAATCCGAATGCCCGTTTTTGGTCCCCTCTTTCTGAAGATTGCGCTCTCCCGGTTTGCGTATATCTTCGTCATGCTCAACCGAAGTGGGATCCCGATTCTCCAGACTCTTGAAATCACCTCCTCAACGATTGACAATGTCGTCCTTTCCCAGGCGATCGAAGAAATCGGCAGGAAGGTGAGAGCGGGAAGCAGCTTAACCGACGCCATGTCCGAAAGTGGAAGATTCACCCCTCTCGTGATTCAAATGCTCTCCGTTGGAGAATCTTCAGGAACTTTAGATGAGATGTTGATGAGGGTGACTGAATATTACGATATTGAGGTTGAAAACTCGATCAAGAAATTATCAACCTATGTCGAGCCGACTTTAACACTTTTTCTGGGCGTGGTTGTTCTGTTCCTGGCATTGGCCGTTTTTCTTCCTTGGTGGAATTTGGCGTCATTGTTTAGATAGATGTCCTCTCACCCCATGCACCTCCTTCTGGTGCATGGCCCCGCACCATTACGGTGCGGGGCACCCCAGGCCCTGAACCTGAAAGGGTTCAGGGCCCCCTCCTTCAAAGTAGGAAGGGAGAGAGTACAGTTCGTAGTTAAAAATTAGAAGTTTAAAGTTTAAAAAAATGATTACGTTCGGGAGATTTGACAAAGGATTCAAAGTTCGGAGTCCGGTAGGGAACGGTTTGAAACCGTTCCTGACAGGATTTCGGAGTTTTAGAACCAAATGTCAATTCTCCGAACTACGAACTCATCACTCCGAACTGTTTGTTTCGAAACGTGGTATGACCATGATTGAAGTCATTATGGTGATGATGATCATCGGAATTCTGGCGGCTGTCGTCATACCCAAATTAGGACTCCCCACCGCCACTTCGACGGCTTCTGTGGATGGAGCGGCCTATATGATTGCTTCTGATATTCGATATGCACAGGAATTCGCTATGGCAAACAGGGCCTCAAAAACTGTTACGTTCACCTCAGGCTCATCGACCTACACATTTAGCCCCACCAGCACTCTGGATCCCTCCGGACGGCTTCCCTCTGGCGTAACGACCAGGGATAACTATACGATCACCTTCAATTCATTGGGGGAACC
>CAYMTD010000175.1:0-5444 GCA_964393245.1 uncultured Syntrophaceae bacterium | reverse complement strand
GGGGAAGACCGTGTCCCCTGTGGGAATGGAATTTCTTCGATTTCTAAGGAAAAAAGATAGTGGGTGAACGAACATGGAGTTTCGTAGGAGACCGGACTCGGAAGATTTATTTAAAATGGGGGCGGTTTCGCTGGCACTCCACATTCTTCTGGTCATCTTCCTGAGCCTCAATCCATGGCCTGTTGTCACCAAAACCAAACCGATGGTCTATACGGTTACGCTTGTACCCATTGCCGTTCCGGAGCCAGAAACTCGATTCAAACAGCTCCCCATGCCTGAGATCAAAGAAGAAAGAGAGAAACCTATTACGAAGCCAAAAAAAGATGACATCGTTGAAAAGGTTAAAAATTCTTCCAAGAAGGTCGAGAAGCCTGAAGAGAAAAAGACCGATCTGAAACACCTTCATGAGGCCCTTGAAGAGCTTCGCAAGAAAATCGCTCTGGATGAGCTTCAGAAAAAGGTCGCCCGCCGAGACAAGACGGAGGAGCGACCCGTAGCGACGCCTTCCCCTGCCCCGGTGATCTCTGCCACCAAGCCATCTGCGAGGGCGGAAACAAAATTGAGTCAATATTACAGCGCTGTCTGGGCAAAAATCAAAAAGGCATGGACCATTCCCGAAAGTCTTTTGAAAGAAAGGGTTGACTTGGAGACGATTATCATCGTAATAATAGAAGGCGATGGGAAGATCAGGAGAATGTGGTTTGAGAAGAAATCAGGGAACGACCTTTATGACCAGATGGCCATGCGTGCCATTATAAAGGCAGAACCTTTCCCTCCGATCCCCAGAGAAACAGGCGAAAACACGCTGGAGATAGGGATCCGCTTTCTTCCAGAGTGAACCATGAGGAAATATTTTTCTCTTTTATTCTTTCTACTTTTTTGGTTGGTCCTCGCACCCGCAGAAGCAAGGGTCTATCTCGACATCAACGCTCCCGCTTTTGTTCAGATTCCCATCGTGTTGCCAAAATGGAAAGGGATGAACACAACCCCACCGGGCCTCCCCATCAAGGTTCGTGAAATCTTAGCCAACGACCTCACCCTCTCTGGTTTTTTCAAGGTTATCGATTTTAGTCGTCTTCCTTCTCCGCTCAAGGAAAAAGCAGGAATCCCCACGGACGGATCCCTTATCGAATGGGCGTCTGAAGGAGGGGAAATTCTTCTTGTTGGAGAGACGGCTTGGAAGCCCGGAGACCCCACCCTTCGGTTAAAGTTCCATCTCTTCGACCTTGTCGAGCGGAAACACCTCGTCGGCAAACAATACGAAGCCTCGCCACAAGCTCTTCGCAAAATGGTTCATCGGATCGCCGATGAAGTGGTCCTCCAGCTCACGGGAGAGAAAGGGGTTCACAATACGAAAATTGCTTTCGCCAGTGTTCAGGCGACAGGGAAAGAAATCTCCATTTCCGATTTTGATGGTGCCGAAGTCAAACAGATCACTCGGAATCAATCCATTAATCTCTTTCCGGCCTGGTCCCCAGACGGAAAAAAAATTGCTTTTACCTCCTACCTCCGCCGAAATCCGGACCTCTATCTGATCGATGCGGACGGGCAGAACTTCCATCGTCTCACCTCCCACTTGGGTCTGAACGCCGCTCCGGCGTGGTCTCCGGATGGGAAAAGAATGGCTCTCATGATGGGAATGGGAGGCAAGTCGGACATCTATGTCATCGATGCGAACGGGGATAATCCCAAGAAGCTAACCACAGGACACGGAAATGAAGCTTCTCCTACATGGTCCCCCGACGGAAAACAGATCGCCTTCGTCTCGGACAGGTCGGGCTCTCCACAGATCTACATCATGGAGGCCGACGGTTCGAATGTTCGGCGTTTAACCTTCGAAGGAAGCTACAATACCCAACCGTCCTGGTCACCCAAAGGGAATCGTATTGCGTTTTGTGGCAGGGTGGAGGGTCGGCATGATATCTTCACCATTGGCGTGGATGGCTCAGGACTTCAAAGGCTGACCTCCGATCCCGGAAGCAACGAAAGCCCTTGCTGGTCTCCAGACGGCCGCTACCTTGCCTTCAGCTCAAACCGGCTTGGAGGATCAAAGATCTTCATCATGAACGCCAATGGGTTCAATCAACGGCCACTCACTTCAGCGAAAGGAGGTGAATCGAGCCCTACCTGGTCTAGGGCGTCGGAATAAATAACATTTTGCATGGCCATCACTGAGCAAAGGAGGTTGACTATGAGTAAGAAAGGGCTCATTGTTATTGTTCTCGTCCTCTGTGCAGGACTTGTCTTTGCGGGCTGCCCGAAGAAAACCGTCGTCAAAGAGGAACCCTCCGCGAGAAAAGCAGAAGAAGCTCTTGCGGAAAGGGAAAGGGCTGCAAAACTCGAAGCAGAAAAGCAGGCAAGAGAAAAAGAGGCTAAAGAAAAAGAATTGGCGAGGATCCGGGAAGAAGAGGCCCAAAAGGCAAAAGAGAAGGAGTTCGAAAGGAGCCTCGTCGCCAAGAGGGAGCCCGGGATCGCAGGAGAAGTGTTTGAAAGCAAACTGCTTAAAGATATTCACTTCGACTTCGATAAGTATGATATTCGGCCGGGAGATGCAGAGATCTTAAAGGAAAATGCAGCTCTTCTCATGAAATATCCTAAGGTCAAGATCCAGGTCGAGGGCCATTGCGATGAGAGAGGGACCAATGAGTACAATTTGGCCTTGGGAGAGCGACGGGCTAACTCAGCGAAGGGATACTTGATCTCCCTCGGGATTTCCTCGGATCGCATCTCTACCATCAGTTACGGAGAGGAGAGACCTCTCGATCCCGGCCACAACGAAGACGCTTGGGCGAAAAACCGCAGAGGCCACTTCGTCATCTTATCCAAATAAGCTCCGTTTGAAATTCTTCTCCTTTCCGAACGGGTTGGAGCAAGAAAACGCCTCAGAGGGAGCTAGGGCTCCCGGCTCCCTTGAGGACGGCTTATTCGAGGAGGAAAAATTGAGAAAGCGTTGGACCAAGAAGTGTATCATCTTTGGGGTGGCGTTGGTTCTGTCGGGATGTGCGACGAGAAGGGATGTTCAAATTCTCGATCGGGACACACAACGTCTCCATTCGCAACTGAGTGCTCAACAAAAGGAGAGGGATTCTCTTCAGAAGGATCTTGAAACCCTTCAGAAAGAGACCCAGACCCTTCAAAAAGAGATCCGCACCCTCCAAAAAGAGACGAATGATTGGAGGGTCAATGTGACCGGAGAATCGAAAAAGGCCCAAGCGGATCTTCAGCTTCGGGTCGAAAACCTTCAGACAGAGGTCCGGACCTTGAAGACGGGCATCGAGGAGTATAAGGAGCTTTTCAGGAAACCCTCCAAGGAAATCGATTCGATGAAAGAGAACATCGTGCTCCGGACAAAGGCCCTTGAGGACAAAGATAAGATCCTCGACGAAAAGGATAAGAGCCTGGAAGAGAGAATGAAGGGGATCGAGGAGCGCCTCAAAGGTCTGGAGGGGAGGATCGGTCAGCTGGCCGCGAAACAGTCGGAAATAGAAATCTCACTCCGGACGAAAGAGACCTCCACCCCCACCGAGGGAAAGGGGGTTCCCGGGGTTTCCACAAGAACGGGTGATCTTTACAGAGATGCTTATGAGACTTATCAGAGGGGCGATTATGAAGGGGCACGAAGAAAATTCGAGGCCTTTCTAAAACAGTATCCGAATACCGAACTCTCTGACAATGCCCAATTCTGGATCGGAGAGACTTACTATGCAAGAAAGGATTACGAGAAGGCCATCCTGGAATATGAGAAAGCCATTGCCAAATATCCCGAAGGAGACAAGATCTCTGCGGCTCTCTTAAAGCAAGCCCTCGCCTTTCTGGAGCTTGGCGATAAGACGAACGGAAGGAATTTACTCAGGCGAGTGATCGATCGATACCCGCAATCGGAACAGGCGGAGGTAGCCAAGAAGAGACTGGAAACAATAAAATAGAAATCCCAAATTGCAAATGACAAATTCCAAACAAACCCCAAATTTCAGATCAAAATGACCGAAACGGTCAAGGGCATCAATCCCTCCCTTTCCCTGAAGAGGGAGAAAACACGAAAAGGAATGGTTTGGGTAATTGGAAATTGATCATTGGAGCTTAGGCGGGATTTGGTGCTTGAAATTTGGTGTATAATACCAAGGCCCATTCTGCATAGGGGAAGAATGGGCCTTTCTTTCGGTTCTATGCTCTCTGCTGTTTTAGGTGGGACTCCCTGCAGAAACCTCGGGTTCTCCTGTTGGATTCTCCTCGTCCCCCGTAAATCCTTCCACCCAGAGTTCCATCTGCCTGTATTGAGGAAGTCCGGTTCCGGCCGGGATCAGTCGTCCCATGATGACGTTCTCTTTCAACCCCTTTAAATAATCGATCTTTCCTGCTACGGCCGCCTGGGTGAGCACCTTGGTGGTCTCCTGGAAAGAAGCGGCCGAGATAAAGCTATCTGTGATGAGAGAGGCTTTGGTGATTCCCAAAAAGAGAGGCTCTCCCACCGCTGGTTTCCCTCCCTCTCTCATGACGCGTGCATTCTCTTCCTCGAAGGCATACTTCTCGACTTGATCATCCACCAAGAAGTGGGTATCTCCAACTTCTTTCACCTTCACCCGCTTGAGCATCTGGCGAACAATGACTTCAATATGTTTATCATTGATCTTCACCCCTTGGAGCTTATAGACTTCTTGGATCTCATCCACCAGATATCGGGCCAGGGCCTTATCCCCCAAGACCCTCAGGATGTCATGGGGATTAGACGGCCCGTCCATCAGTGCCTCCCCTGCCCTGACGAAATCGCCTTCGTGAACACTCACATGCTTTCCTCTCGGAATCATATATTCCTTGGGTTCGCCGACATCTGGCCGGATGAGGACTTTCCTCTTCCCTTTGAGGTCCTTTCCAAATTCTACCATGCCATCAATATCACTGATGAGGGCATACTCTCTCGGTTTTCTCGCTTCGAAAAGTTCAGCCACCCTGGGAAGGCCTCCCGTGATATCCTTCGTCTTCGTCGTCTCTCTGGGGATTTTCACAATGATATCCCCAGCCTCCACTTCATCCCCTTCAGAGACGAAGATGTTTGCGCCCACTGGAAGAAGATATCGGGCCTGCGACGTGGATCCCGGAAGGTTCACCGTTTTCCCTTTCTCATCTTTGATGGAGATCCTCGGTCGAAGATCCGGATCCTTTGACTCGATGATCACTTTCCTTGAAAGACCAGTGAATTCATCCACCTGCTCCTGCATCGTCACGCCTTCAAGGATGTCCCCAAACTTCACTCGGCCGGAGACCTCTGTCAAAACTGGAATAGCGTAGGGATCCCATTCGGCGAGCATGTCCCCTTCTTTGACTTTCTGGTTATCCTTCACCTTCAGTTTCGCACCGTAAATCACCGAGTAACGGCGCCGTTCTCTCCCACTCTCATCCAAAATGGCAATCTCGCCATTTCGATTCATGACAATCAGATTTCCTTC
>CAYMTD010000174.1:0-5486 GCA_964393245.1 uncultured Syntrophaceae bacterium | reverse complement strand
TTCTCCGTCCCGCGCCAGCTTTTGCTATGATGTTCTTGTTGACAGTGATGATCTTCGGAGGCGTTCGATTTTTCGATTCAAGGCGAACTGAAAATTTCATTGCAGAGAATTTCGGATTATTGCAGCACCTTGAACTTTATGAAAATCTTGAATTGTTTGAGCACATGGACGAGATTGAACACCTGGAGCAAGTATGAGGCTTTTCGTATTGATGCTGCTTGGAACGTTTATCATAGGCGCATCAAACAGGGTCGATCTGAAATTGACAAAGGAGGAAGAGAAGGAAATTATCCAGATGCTGGATCTTCTCGAACATATGGAGTTGATCGACTCCTTAGAGTTTTATGAGTACTTAAAGTCAGGAGAGGATTTGAATGGAAAACAGAAGGACTCAAGATCGAGGCCAAAGGATTATTAAAGGATTTCTTGCCCTCCTTATAGCCGTTGCCTTTTTCGCTCCCCTGCCGGCCAATCCACAGCCTTCGACTGAAGAGAACAAGCTCCAGCGATGGCAGCAGATGTCTCCTGAGGAGCGGCAGAGGATTATTGAGAAATATGAAAGATGGAAATCCCTTCCAAAAGAAGACCAAGAGAGGCTTCGCAAAAACTACGAGAGGTATAAGTCCCTGTCACCAGAAGAAAGGGAACAGATTAAAAGGACGTTTGAAAGGTTTAGGCAACTTCCGCCAGAGAGAAGAAAAGAGATACTTAACAATTATCAGAGATGGCGACAACTGCCCCCCGAAAGACGAGAACAGATCCTAAAGTCCTATCAAAAATGGAAGACATTACCTCCTGAGGAGAGAAAACGGCTGAAAAAAAAACATTATATCGAAAAGAAACCCCGTCCGAAATAATGAGTAGAAGAAGGTACTGGGCAGTCGGCAGAAAGCGGGAATCAGCAAGCAAATTATTCCTCAGCCTCCGCGAAGGCCCTTACGGGGAAGGAGGCTCCGCGCACAATTCGATGAGGCACGGCATAGAATCGACAGCCGGTCCTCGGAAGAGCCGATAGATTGCATAAGTGCTCAACGGTGAGCATATCTGAGGCGAGAAGCTGTGTATGGACAGGCCGAGGGGAATCCGTGGTGTCATCCACATTCCAGAGATCAACTCTCACGAGCTTAACTCTTGAACGGATCGGGAGATCAATGGACTTCTCTGAAAGAAAAGGTCCTGGTTACCAGTAGAGATCCGTGGCCCACCTTTTGTCCCACCCCGTTCGAATGAGAACTGCCTTTCCATCCAATCCGGAAGGATCGGCCTGCAGGGTGATGGAGCGGTTTAATGAGACAACTCCATCCAGAACGATTCCCGGCAATCCCGCAACCCTTTCGAGTGGCATCTGACTCAGATCTGGTCCATCAGGGTATCGATGAAAAGGGCTATCTAAATGGGTTCCAAGGTTACAAACCATGTCCACCCTTCCGAGGTAGAATTCGGCCTGATCCTTGTAGCGAGGCCGAGAGGCCTCATGGTCCAGAAAAGCCCCGATCTTCGGCCGAGGCAAACCAGGGTAGGCCGTCATGCCGTCCTCAAGGATATGGTTCAGTTCAACAAACTTTTTCATATTCCCCTCCGTCAGATTTGGTTGAACGAACAGAGTAAGCACCCTATAATAAACATTAAAATTTCTTTTGGGAGGAGAGGAAATCAATGAGAGACATGGTGCCCAACCTAACGGATTATGAACAGACCTACCGAGAATTCAAATGGGAGATTCCTGAATATTACAATTTCGGCTTTGACGGAATCCACCGGTGGGCCGAAGATCGAACCAAGCTTGCCCTTATCTCAGTGGATGATACAGGAGTCCATGCGGTGAGGCACACCTTTTACGACCTGATGAGGCTCTCCAAGGAAAGATCAGTGGATCGGAGTTGAAGAACCGGGAGATGGACAAGAAGAAAAGAGAATGAGAAGATTGGGTGGGATTTCCTTTCTACGAAGGGAAGAGTGAATTAATGGCGAACCAAATTCTATTCTGGGGAATCTTTAATCTCTTCGTCCTTGCGATGCTCATCTTAGATCTGAAGGTATTTCATCGCAAGGCTCATGTCATTCATATTAAAGAAGCCCTCATCTGGAGTGGTGTCTGGGTTGCCTTGGCATTTGTCTTCAATGTTGGAATTTACTTCTGGTATGGCTCCGAGAAAACGCTTCAGTTTTTGACTGGCTACCTGATCGAGAAATCTCTTAGCGTGGACAATATCTTTGTCTTTTTACTCATCTTCTCCTACTTTGAAGTCCCCCCTCTCTATCAGCACAAGGTCCTCTTCTGGGGGGTTTTCGGTGCCATCGTCCTGCGAGCCATCTTCATCGTTGCAGGGGTCGCGTTGCTTGAGCGATTTCACTGGGTCATCTATATCTTTGGGACCTTCCTGATCTTCATCGGCATCAAAATGGCCCTCGAGAAAGAGAAAAAAATCCGTCCAGAGAGGAACCCAATCTTTCGTCTCTTCAGGCGATTCGTCCCTGTCTTGGATGATTATGAAGGGGATCAGTTCCTCGTGAAGAAGAACGGAGCTTATTTCGCCACCCCTCTGGCAGTGGTGCTCTTGGCCGTTGAAACAACGGATATTATTTTTGCCATTGATTCGATTCCTGCCATCCTTGCCATCACCTCCGACCCATTTATCGTCTACACTTCAAACATCTTTGCCATCCTTGGATTGAGAGCCCTCTATTTTGCCTTCGGTGAACTGATGCGATTATTCCGCTATCTCCACTATGGCCTCGCCATTATTCTGATCTTTGTAGGAATCAAGATGGTTCTCGCCGATTTCTACAAGATCCCCGTAGAGATTGCTTTGGGGGTGGTGGCCATTGTCCTGTTTCTCTCTGTCATGATCTCTCTTTGGCGGCTGCGAGAAAGGGGAGTCGAAGAAAAGGACGGGGAGAGGGTTTGAGGCTCACCTCACGCTGGAAAGTTTTGCCTTACCCTGGAAGAAGACAGAAAATTTTCTAACGGGGTGCGCATTCCGGGCAGAATTCAGGACCCTTCCTGTCAGTATCCATCAATGAATTAGAAAAGAACATGACGCAGTGAGGGTTTCTGCAATGTCCCAACCCATACGTGTGACCTAACTCATGGACGGCTTCGGTCAGGGCCCTTTTATAAAAAAGATTCTGGTCTTGAGGGAGACCATAGAACTCCTGTCTCAGACGGGTGAGAGAGATGACGGCAACTTTCTGGCCGGCCTCACCGAAGACGAAGTTTAATTCAGGGACATAAAGATCCTGATCCACAATCCCTAAAACCTTTTCATAACCCGCAGATTCTTTCTGTTCCATTAACCTCTTTAATATCGCTGTCGAGAGATACTGATTTCTTTTCTTATTGAAAGCATAATCCGGATGGGGCATTCCCTTTCCAATCGTTACGTCTCGATGGAATGCTCTGGTTAAGCCATCCTTCAATCGTTCGATAAGTTTACCGTCTACTTCGCCAAGAGGCACTAAGAGGATGTTCATTTTAGGTGTCCTCTCTTTTGCGGGTAAGCGATTGTTCGAAAGCAAACAAGATATCAAGAGCAGAAGGGTTAGAACCAAAAGGATCCTGTTCAGCTTATGATCCATAATACCATTCCTTCGTCTTTTCGTCATAACCTATCTTATGGATAGCTCCGTCACTTCCTTTCACCTTAAAGAATCTTTTTCTCCCCCTTTCCCCGAATCCTTCTTCGATCCATCTTTCCTCGATTTCGACGACCTCGATCCTTTTATCACGGAGAGTAAACGCCCTTGGAGTCTCTTCGTCCCGATAGCCTGAATAAGCAATGACCTCAATTCTCTCGTCGGGCATAAGGGACTATTGTCCTTCACCAGGAATCACTTCTTTTAAAATATCGGATAAGAGTGAATCACGGTTACTTTTTGTCATCTCGAAGAAAGTAATATCCTGCCCTCTCTTTATCTCTTCGATCAGCCCGCTCCCTTTCAAGGCGATGGTGGCAATCACCTGCTTCTCGGAATCGAATAATTCCCTGATAAGCTTTTTGAATTGATCAGAAGAACATTCCATTTTTCCGATCTCATCGATAATAATAAGACGGGTGGAAGGGTTAAGAAACGGAATTGTGCTGAGAAATTCCTCGAAACCTTTAACATCCACTCTGTATTTGCCCACTCTGTAAAGGCTTTTTACATCGGTGTAAGAAAGGAGTCCTCTTCTTCCATCAAGGCTGATCAGTTCAAACCCTTTTCTTATGCCTTTTTCTCTTATCTCTTCCGTATAAAAACCAACGGGATGGAAGTACCTCAATTCCTGCGAAAGTTTTCTAATCAGAGTGGTCTTTCCAACACCTGGAGGCCCTGTGATGAGGATATTCCTTTTATTTGAGCTTATCTGCGCCCTCCTAATTCTAAAACCTCCTCAGAAGTAGTTTCGTTCCCTCCTGCTACCTCCCCATATTCCGGAGCGACGATTCCTCTTTGAGTCATGATGTTGTAAATATCATGGGCTCGATTCACCACATAGCTCTGGCTTCCCAGAGGGCTATATCGCTTTGGACTGGGAAGAATGGCGGCAAGCCTCGTTGCCTCAACGGGAGTCAGTTGAGATGAAGATTTTCCATAGTAATGTCTCGAAGCGGCTTCGACGCCAAAGATCCCTTCTCCCCACTCCACCACGTTAAGGTAGAGCTCGAGGATTCTTTTTTTTGGAAGAACTTTTTCCATTCGCCACGTGATGAGCGCCTCGCTCATTTTTCTCAGGAGGCTTTTTTCAGGAGAGAGATAGAGATTTCTGGCCAGCTGCTGGGAAATGGTGCTTCCGCCAAACTTTAGTTTTTTTGCTTTCAAGTCCCTTTCGACGGCCTTACGAATGGCTTCGTAGTCAAATCCCTCGTGTCTCCAGAATTTATCATCCTCTGCGATCAGAACGGCTTTGATCAGATATGGGGAGATGTCTGCAAAAGGTACCCAGATTTGACGGGGGGTGATCTTTCTGCCTCTCTCTTTCCATTGCTTCTCTCGGTATTTCATAAAGGCGGTCTTCTTGGGATTTTCCTTTTTGAGTTTTGAAATCTCGGGCATCAAACCGAACCAGAGGAGGGTAAAGAGGATGAAGAGAAGAAACCCTATCCATAACCATTTTGAATGTTTGACCTTTATCATGATTTGAAGCGACTTTGTCGTGAAATCGTCATCCCTTTCCCCTTGATAACCTAAACAGCAGGGACTATCTTTAATTTTAGGAGGGGAATCATTATGGCCCATTGCTCAAATTGCAACAAGGAGCTGAAGGAAGGGGAAGAGTTCGGCCTCGTCCGAATCCAGCTCTGGAAGACGAAGGTGGGAAGCAGGCAATGTAAACAGCCAGATATGGATGATACACGGCCTTATTGTTCTCCATGCGTCGAAAAGGCACAAATACACATTTCAAGAGAGTAAGCTTCAAGGAACTCTACCCCCTTTTTGTCTTCACCCTCGAACAAAAGGATTGTTGCGCTTCTCGTTTTGAATGGTAGAAGAGGGTCGGGGGC
>CAYMTD010000173.1:0-5490 GCA_964393245.1 uncultured Syntrophaceae bacterium | reverse complement strand
TCAATGCTTCAAGAAATAGCTCCCCTCTTTCGCTTCATACTGGTAAGGGAAGCCCTTGCGATAGGAGAGGTCATTCTTCGAAAGCAGCCGGGCGGAAACCAGTTCTTCGATCCGATCGGGATATTTTCCGTATTCCATGTGGTAAATTTCCAGAGCATTCTTGATGCGGTCCAACTGCGCCTGATGAGCCAAATTCATCGGAATCTCGATATTGGCTCGCTCAATCTTTGAATCCGTGAGATGGCGGAGGACCCCCGGTTTGAAATGGACCAGAAGCAAGAGGATCGCCAACAGAGCCGCTCCACCATAGAGGTAGGTCAGGGCTTCTTTGAAACGGAACGTGCTTACTTTTTTGAAGAAGCTCGGGGCCTGAAGGCGAGCCACCTCAATCAAACCGATTTCCATCAAGTCGGCCAAGATATCGCTCGCATTGAACTTCCCAAGAAGGCTTCGGTCAATGATCTCCTGTACGGTTCGCTGGCCATCCACCAAGTTGTAAATCAGCTCCTGCTCGGACGTCAGTTTTTCCTTCAAGTAGCTCGGGGAGGCCAACGCATCGAGAGATTTATCCTGTTGAATTTTGCGAAAAACCAGATGGGGTGAATAAATTTTCTTTTCGATCTCTGACCACTCATCCACCATTCGGAGGATGCTGAGCAGAACCTGTTCGGCGCTGAGCGCAAACGGAATCTTTTTATAGCTCTCCACCAATTTTAGATCGAAATTGAAGGTCCCATCTTCCCACCAGAAAAGATCGTAGATGGTCTCATAGATTTGCGTCGAAATCACTTGCAAGATATGATCCTTGGTTAACAGCTGAAGTTCAACCAGGATCTCCCCTAAGTATTTCAGCGTCTCTTTCTGTATCCTCAACACCCGTTCCAGTTGCTCTTCCGTAATCAACTGGGCCTTCACCAAGATTTCACCGATCAAGTCCTTCTTGCCTCGATAGTTCGAGTAGACGTGGACGATCATCCCGTCCACAAAATGGATCTCCGCCAAATTCTTCCCCCGGCGGACTCTTAGGATACCCGTTTTAAGCTGCTGGCCAATCAATTGGATGATCTCGGTGATGCTAAAATCTTTTAACGTTCCCTGCAGAGCCATCATCTAACCTTTCAAGCGTCTCTCGGCTTCGAACCTTGGTTTGAGCCGATAGGTGCTTCGAACAGAGAGGAGGTAGAAGATGATAAAAAGACCTCCCCATAAGATCCCCTTCACCAGGGACATAGAGGGCTCGGACTGGAAGAGCCTCAAGGCCCCGTCCCAGTACAGAAATCGAAAGATGAAGACAAAAAAGAAGAAGAGGAGAAGGAGTCCATAGGAAGCCTTCCCTTCCCAAAGGTCGCCGAATCCGACGAAAAAGCAGGAGAGAAATTTGCTTAACCGGTGATTCTTCTTTTGAAATTGATTGACCTGGAGGGACTTCTTCTCTTTGATCTTGGGATGGATTTTCTCCTTTTGAATAAAGATTCGATGACAATTGAAACAGATGGACTCCTGATCCGATGCGCCCAGATAAAAACGAAAGGTGGGGCTCCCACACATGGGGCAGCGGTTCAAGAAACGCCTCCGCTGGGCATACCTGGACATCCCGATCAAGAATCCGAGAAAGAAAACGGGCAACAGATAAATTCTTGAAGGGATCTCGCCAAACCACGCCATGAAGAGACGGTAAGGCACTCCCTCCTTCCCGATGAACTGGTTGAGAAGCCTGCCCCAGAACTTGTGGACAGTGAGCACTTCATCAATGACCTGTCGGTTGATGTTGGGTGAATCAATGGACGTGTAGTAATCCACCCGCTTGGGGTCCAGTCGTCTTGCCCTTTCAAAGGCTTCGCTCATTTTTCCGGAAAGAAAGGTCTCCTGGGCATAGGCACGATAGAGATTGTAATAATAGGCGCCGTTGTCTGGGCGAAGGTCCCGCGCCTGCTGATAAGAAGCGACCGCCAGATCAATCTGTTTCTTGGCCAAGTAGACATTCCCCAGATTGGATAACGCCTCGCCGAACTGGGGGGATCGCTGGAGGGCTTTCTTGTACCACTCTTCTGCTTGGCCGAAACGCCCTTCCCTCTTGGCTATCAGTCCCAAGGTGAAGAGGACGTCTGGGTCATCAGGATGGTTCGATAACCAGGCCTCTAATTTTTTCTCGAGCGTCCTGTCCCAGTCCTCATGGTTTGCCCGGCTCATCTGCAAGAGAACCTCAGAATGAGGACTATCTAACAGAGAGGAGGCGGTACGAAGGAAAAAGGGGAGGTAGACCAGCAGGATGAAAAAGATCAACAGCATCACCCTTTCCCGCTTCATTACGTAGCCCCATAAAAAGATGGACCAGAACATAAAGGCCCACAGAATATCAAGTCGAAGGAAAAAGGGGATCAAGAGAACCAAAATCTTGACACTCGTGAGGACGATTCCCTTGACGGTCTGGGTCAAATTCCTCCGAAGATCGTAGAAATACAGGGGTAAATATTTTGCCAGAACCACGATGCCGAATACAATAAAGGTCATGAGAAATGCATTGGAGACGATGAAAAACAAATTATAAAAAAACTTGAGCGAACTGGGATAATGACGAAACTGGGCGACTTGCCCCCGATAGATTTCCCTAAAGACCTTATGGAGCTGAAAGGGACTGTTGAGCCAGAGGATCCAGGCCAGCTCGTAGTAGGGCTGGGGAAGGTCGGGTGAGAATCTGATGGCATAGGTTGCAAGGGCAACGGCTTCTTCCGGATCCCCTCGCTCTCTCCCCCTCCGGGCTTCCCGATCAAGGAATTGGGAAAGAACGGGCAGGTTTCCGATCCCCCTGTCCAGTTTCAATTGATAGAGTTGCTCCAGCTCTTTCCGAGTAGGGGCCTTTCTGCCGCTCCCCTGAGACATCTGTCCCCAGAGTCCTTTTGGATTGATAGGTCGTTCGTCTGAAGGCGCTCTTTCTACTGAAAAGAATTCTTTTGAAAAGGGGAGGGTCTCTTTCTTCGCCACGAGACCCACATAGTAGAGAAAAGAAAAAATCAGTACGCCCAGGATAAGAATTGCCTTTTTCAAAATGATCCTCTCAGAGCCCCTTGCGATGCTGTGGGAGAACGTGAAGCAGTTTTGAGACCTCTCTTCTTACTCTAATCGATAATTGGGAGCCTCTTTGGTGATGATCACATCATGGACGTGGCTTTCTCTCAATCCCGAAGATGTGATCCGAACGAATTTCGCCTTCTGCTGGAGCTCCTGAATCGTTTTTGCCCCCACATATCCCATGCCAGCTTTCAGCCCCCCGATGAGCTGTTGGATGCAATAGGAAAGAGCCCCACGGTACGGAACCCTTCCCTCAATCCCCTCGGGAACGAGTTTGGCCTCACTTTCCACATCTCCTTGGAAGTACCGATCCCGGCTCCCTTCCTTCATCGCCTCCAGGGAGCCCATGCCACGGTAGACCTTGTAACTTCTCCCCTGATACAGAACGATCTCGCCGGGGCTTTCGTCCGTTCCGGCAAACAGGTTGCCAATCATCACAGAAAGGGCTCCGGCAGCCAGGGCCTTGGTGATATCACCAGAGAATTTAATCCCTCCGTCGGCGATGATGGGTATCCCGTACTTGGATGAAACCTCAGCCGTTTCCATGATCGCGGAGAGTTGAGGAATTCCTACCCCGGCCACGACCCGGGTGGTACAGATAGAGCCGGGCCCGACCCCTACCTTGATGGCATCTGCACCCGACTTGATAAGGTCCAATGCTCCCTCCTTGGTAGCGACATTTCCGGCCAGGAGCTGACAATCCGGAAAGTTCTCCTTCGTATCCAGAACCGCATCCAAGACATCCTTCGAATGGCCGTGAGCTGTATCGATGACCAGGACGTCCACGCCGGCTTTGATCAGGGCCTCCGTCCTCACCTCTCGATCTTTCCCAATTCCAATCGCTGCTCCCACCCGAAGCCGCCCCAGGTGATCTTTGCAGGAATTGGGGTACTTTCTCATCTTCTCGATGTCTTTGATGGTGATCAATCCCTTGAGGTTGTTCTGCTCGTCGACAACCAGTAATTTTTCGATCCGGTTCTTATGAAGGATCTCCTTTGATTCTTCCAACGTGGTCCCAACAGGGACGGTAATGAGGTGGTCTTTCGTCATGACCGTCGAAATTTCGGCGTCCAATTTCTTCTCAAACCGAAGGTCCCGGTTGGTGAGGATGCCCACCAGTTTCCCGTTCTTGGTAATCGGTACGCCGGAGATGCGGTACTTCTTCATGATCTCCAAGGCTTCATAAATTTTCTGTTCCGGGTGCATGGTGATCGGGTTAAGGATCATCCCGCTTTCTGATTTTTTGACGCGGTCCACTTCCAGGGCTTGGTCTTCGACCGAAAGATTTCGATGAATGATCCCGATGCCACCTTCCTGGGCCATTGAAATAGCGGTTCTCGACTCTGTCACCGTATCCATGGCCGCACTCACCAGAGGGATGTTGAGCCGAATCGCCTTCGTCAACTGCGTGCTGACTTCGACATCCCTGGGTAAGACCGAGGAAGCAGCAGGAATGATGGACACGTCATCGAACGTCAAACTCTCATGAATGATCTTGGAATGATTTTCCATTGTCTTAACTTACTCCCGTCACGGCCGCCTGTTAGAACGCAGGGTTTGGAAACCTGCTTCCTCAGTGACCCCTTCCCTGTTCTTTCATCCACACCGCAAATCAGGGTGATTTCTAAGACAGTAAATTCGTATTTGATATATCAAAGGAATCCTCGTTTGTCAACTTGACTTTATACCCATCCTCGGGAGAACGCCCGCCTTCCCACAGCTTTTTCTCCAAGGCTAGGAAGAATTTTCCAAGGCTCTCGGGGCGATGGGCTGAAATCGAAACCCCTCCATATTTTTCGCAGAGCGCTCTTACCCCCTCTCGATCCAATCGATCTTCTTTATTGAAAACAAGCAATCGGGGGATGAGATGCAATCCCAGTTCGAGGAGGATCTGATGGACCGCTTCCATGTGAACAGTGAACCGGGGATTGCTGATATCCACTAAATGAATCAAGACATCGGATTCATGAAGCTCGTCGAAGGTTGGACGAAAGGCCACCATCAGGTCCTTGGGCAGATTCTTGATCAATCCCACCGTATCCGTGATGACCACCTCTCGGACATTGCTCCCGATGGGCAGAAAGGTGCGGCATCTCAAACGCCTCGTGGCGGTATCGAGTGTGGCGAAGAGTTTCTCTTCCACATGGAAACGGCTCCCCGTGAGGAGATTGAAGAGGGTGGTCTTCCCGGCATTCGTATAGCCGATGATAGAGAGGACAGGAATTCGCGTCTTTCTTCTTAAGCCTCTCCTCTGTTCCCGCCTCAGGGCCAACTTTTTCAATTCCTTTTCCAGAAGGTGGATCCTTTCCCTGACCCTTCTTCGGTCGATCTCCAGTTTCGTCTCCCCCGGCCCCCTTCCTCCGATGCCCCCGGTTAATCGTGAAAGGGCAAGGGTCTTTTTAGCCAGCCTCGGAAGAAGAT
>CAYMTD010000172.1:1607-5493 GCA_964393245.1 uncultured Syntrophaceae bacterium | reverse complement strand
ATTTTTGGGACGTATCTCTTTGAAAATCAGTGACTTCGCTTGGTCCGACCCGAAATTCCCAGTGGAAAGGGTTAAGGATGAGAAGGATCTTGAAGCTGATATGGTCGGGTTCGAAAAGGGTCTCAAAGCCAGGCCGAAGTATTCTTGGGGTGTTTTCCCGATCGGATCATCCTGTAAGATCTGAGAAACAACAACAGAGGAAATTAGGGCTGCTTGAGCAGGCGATCAAGGCGGGGCACCCGGTCACGTTTAAGTATCTGAACAGGAGTAAGGAGGAGGGTCACCGAAGAATTTTCCCAAAGAAATTGTTTAGACGCAAAGAAACGATCTACTGCCGAGCGTTCGATCCCCGTAGCAAAGAATATCGAGCCTTCCGGTTAGGCAGAATGAGTGACCTGAAGATTGACCTGAGAGGAAAGCATATTCGATAAGCCAAGATCCTTAATTAATCATTTCTTCTTGCCAACGCTAATTGACAGCGAGAAGGCTTCTCGTTAATATTTTCGTCCAATGAGAAAAAAGAATCACAAAGGCCTTTTCATCACGGGAACGGATACGGGAGTCGGAAAGACAATCTTGGCAGCGGGATTGGCTGCCTCCCTAAAAAACTCCGGAATCGATATCGGCGTGATGAAGCCAGTCGAGACAGGATTCTCGGCACGGACTTCAGATGCGGTCTTTTTGAAGAAAATGGCCGGCGTAAAGGATTCTTTAGACTCCATCTGCCCTTACCGTTTTAAAAATCCCCTCTCGCCTTTTACCGCTGCAAAGATAGAGAAAGTCTCCATCCGTTTAGAGAGGATTGCCAGGGCTTATGAGGGGTTGCTACAGAATCATCAGAGTCTTCTCGTGGAAGGCGCCGGAGGGCTTCTTGTGCCTATCACCCGGCAAAAAATGATGGCCGATTTGGCCCTTTATTTGAAGTTGCCTATCCTCATCATTTCCCGAACCGGTCTGGGAACGATCAATCATACGCTTCTTTCAGTTGAGGCGGCGAGGCAGAGGGGGGTTGAAGTGGCGGGAGTGATCTTCAATCATTTAAGCCCGCGGATGGGACTGGCGGAGAAAACAAATCCCTCGGTCATGGCGCATTTTCTCGATGTGCCCATTCTCGGAGAAGTTCCCTACGCCCCTTTTCTGAGAAGGAAGGGTCGTGACGGCGAGAAAATCAGCAGGTGGATTGAGACCAACGTCGATATGGACCGGATTCGCTCCATCTTGGACATTGAATGAACCCCGATCCTGGCCTCTAACCGCCAACCTTTAACCTTTAACCTTTAACCTTTAACCTTTAACCTTTAGTCCGTATTTCTCCGCCACCTCTTTGAATCCCGGAAGTGACTTTTCAATCGTCTTCGTTTCCACTGCATAGGCAATCCTGAAGTTACCGGGCTTCCCAAAGCCCCTTCCTGGGACGACCAGAATCCGTTTCAATTGAAGCTCTTTAACAAAGGCCACGTCGTCCTCAATCGGAGCCCTTGGGAAGAGGTAGAAAGCCCCCTGGGGTTTGACGACCTGATAGCCGAAGGATCTCAGCGCGTTGTAAAGCAGATCACGCTTTTCCTCATATTCTCTGATCTTGATCGAGTTTTTCTGAAGGGGGGCGACCAACCTCTGCATCAACGCCGGAGCATTGACGAAACCCAGAGTTCGATTGGCAAAGATGATCGCTGCAATCAGTTCATCAGCTCCTTCGCAAAGAGGACTGACAGCCACATAACCGATCCTCTCGCCAGGGAGCGAGAGGTCTTTGGAGTGGGAGGTAACCCGGATGGTCTGGGGGTAGTAATGAAAATGGATCGGCATCTTTATCCCATCGTAGACGATTCGCCTGTAGGCTTCATCGGTGATGAGATAGAGGGTCTTCCCTGCCTCTTTGTTTTTCCTTTTCAACATTCCCCCGAGTTCTTCGAGGGATGTCGGGCTGTAAACAACCCCGGTAGGGTTATTCGGCGAGTTGATCAGGATGGCCTTTGTCTTGTTGTTGATGGCCTTTTCAATCGCAGCGACATTTAGAGAGAAATCCTCATTTGTTTCAACCAATCGGATCTGACCGCCGCAATTCTCGATATAGAATTTGAATTCCATAAAGTAGGGAGATGGGACGATGACCTCATCTCCCTCGTCCAGAATGGCCTTGAAGGCCACATTGAGGCCACCCGCTGCCCCGACGGTCATGACCACGAGGTCCTCGTTGAAGGGAAGGTCCGATTCTTCCGTCAGAAATTCGGCAATCGCCTTCCTCGTTTCGCTGTAGCCGCTGTTGGGCATATAGCGGTGCATTCCGATAACGGGTTCGTCCGCAAGCTTTTTGAGCGCCTTTTTTAGCGAAGGGGGAGGTTCGAGATTAGGGTTTCCGAGAGAAAAATCGAAGACGTTTTCTGCACCGTGAATTCGCTTTAGCTGTTCCCCTTCCTCAAACATTCTCCTGACCCACGACGCACCCTCTAATGCGTTCTTTACCCTTTTTGAAATGACCATTTGAATTCCCCTTTCTTCATCGTTCTGTTTTCCCCCAACAGTCGTCGAGGGTGAGGGCTGTTCAAAAACAAAGAAGCCATAGAGTTGCCCCTATGGCTTCTGTATATAAAAAAGCCATGGGGCCTCTCATCGGTCACCCATGGCTTTTCATCCCATAACGGGAATGGCCTTATGGGTGACCCTTTTCAAAATAAAAATAAAAGAAATAATAATTAAAAACTTGCCCCATAGCTTATCTCTTAAGGGAAATATTATACCTATCGGGCGAAGAATGTCAAGTGCGATTTTTTTGTTTTTCAATCTTTTTCTCGGACGCTCGTTCTTCTCAAGCGGATGTTTGACTTTAACGATGGGCCAGTAATAGAGAAGATGTGGGGTCGCTTCTCAGCTCGAGGGGTTGACATTTAAAGAAAATCCTTTTAGTATTGCGGAGATACAAATCGGTTTACAATTGAGACAGATATGGCTGGAGAGAAAAGACTGGCCCGAACCAGAAATATTGGGTTTATGGCCCACATCGATGCCGGGAAGACGACGGTCACCGAAAGGGTCCTCTACTATACGAAGAAGATCCATCGCATGGGGGAGGTCGACGAGGGTACGGCTGTGATGGATTGGATGCCGCAGGAACAGGAGAGGGGGATTACAATCACTTCTGCCGTGACAACGGTGGAATGGAAAGGGAACACACTCCATATCATTGATACTCCTGGTCACGTGGACTTTACCATCGAAGTTGAAAGGTCCCTTCGCGTTCTGGACGGGACCATTGCCATTTTCAGCGCTGTCGAAGGAGTAGAACCCCAATCAGAAACGGTGTGGCACCAGGCGGACAAATACGGTGTCCCTAAGATAGCGTTTGTGAACAAGATGGACCGAATTGGATCAGACTTTTTAGGAACGGTGAAGATGATCCAAGAGCGGCTTGGCGCCAACCCTTTGATGATTCAGATTCCCATTGGTGTGGAGGATGGTTTCATCGGTGTGGTCGATCTCCTCAAGCTGAAAGGAGTCGTATGGGATGAGCACAGTTTGGGAGCTGAGTTCAGGGAGATCACGATTCCTAAAGGGTTGAAAGAGGAGAGCGCAACCTACCGAGCCAAGTTGGTCGAGTCCCTTGCGGAGTTGGATGATTCTCTGATGGAGAAGTATCTCAGCGGCCACGAAATTAGCGAATCCGAGATGAAAGCAACGCTGAGAACTGCGACCATTGCAATGAGAGCAGTTCCTGTTCTTTGTGGCGCAGCTCTGAGAAATCAGGGGATACAGCCCTTGATTGATGCCATCGTAGACTATCTTCCATCACCTCTCGACGTACCATCAGTCAAGGGAGCCCATCCCGTGACAGGGGAAACGGTTCACCGGGTGGCAAGGGATGAAGAGCCCTTTACGGCCTTGGCGTTCA
>CAYMTD010000172.1:0-1507 GCA_964393245.1 uncultured Syntrophaceae bacterium | reverse complement strand
GAAACGGTTCACCGGGTGGCAAGGGATGAAGAGCCCTTTACGGCCTTGGCGTTCAAGGTGATCATGGACGAGGGAAGAAAATTAGTCTATATCCGGATCTATTCGGGTATATTGAAGGTGGGAATGGAGGTTTACAATCCCCGGTTAAAGAAAGGAGAGAAGATCTCCAGAATCTTTAGGATGCATGCGAACCAAAGGACCAGGATTGAGGAAGCAAAGACCGGGGAGATCGTTGCTGTCATGGGATTGAAAGAGAGCACCACCGGGGATACCCTTTGCGACCGGGGTTACTCCATTCTTCTCGAACCCATTGACTTTTATAAACCGGTTATGTCGGTGGCGGTAGAACCCAAGACCAACCGGGATCAGGAAAAGCTCGCCGAATCTCTGGGAAAACTGAGCGATGAAGATCCCACCTTTCAGGTTAAATTTGAGGAGGACACGGGTCAAACGATCATCTCCGGGATGGGGGAGCTGCACCTGGATGTGCTGGTCAATCGACTTCAGAGGGAATATCATCTCGACGTCAATGTGGGAAGACCCCAGGTGGTCTACCGAGAGACGGTGGAAAAAGAAGCAGAGGCTTCGGCCAAATTTATGAAAGAGATTGACGAGATGAAGCATTTTGCAGAGGTCTTTCTTCGGATTGGACCCAATGGCCGAGGCAAAGGGATTGAATTTCACTCTGAGGTTGCAGAAGGGATCCTTCCTCCGGAAGGACTTCTTTCCGTGGAGGAAGGGATCCGGGAAGCTTCGACGGTGGGCGTCGTTCTCGGTTACCCCATGACAGATATTCATGTGACCCTGTTAAAAGCCAACACCGACATCAATCATCCATCTCTGCTGGCGCTGAAAATTGCTTCGGCAAATGCCCTGAGGGAGGGCTGCCGAATGGCCCAGCCTGTTCTTATGGAACCGATGATGGAGGTGAATATCATCCTCCCTGAGGAATTCATGGGGGAGGTGGTTGGCGATCTCAAGGCGAGGAAGAGTTCTGTCGAAGCGATTACCCCCAAGGGAAAGATCGCCATGATCAAGGCCATTGCCCCTCTGACTCGGATGTTCGGATACTCAACGGACTTGAGGTCAATGACGCAAGGTCGAGGGACTTTCACCATGCAATTCGAACGTTATGATAAAGTCTTAGGTTAGGAATTCACAAAGAAATCATCCTCCCTCATTGGAGGAGGCTGTGTCGCATCTACTATCTTGTCACCCTGAACTTGGTTCAGGGTCTCGTAGTTTGTTGGTTTCAATGAGATGCTGATACAATACTGGGTCAAGCTTAGCACAGGGTTCAGCAAGACTTTTCCTTGGGATTTCTCAATTCCGACACAGTCTCGAGGGGGAAGGGAGATGTTTCTGATAGAGAACCGCAATGGTGGATGAAGAAATCCTTCGCCTCCTGAGAAGTCATTCTCCAGGGTTTCTCTCGGGAGAAGAGATCAGCCGTCAACTGAAGGTGACCCGGGCAGCGGTCTGGAAGAGAATAAGAAATCTAAGAGCC
>CAYMTD010000171.1:0-5494 GCA_964393245.1 uncultured Syntrophaceae bacterium | reverse complement strand
AAGCGCCGGATCTTTCACAAATTCGACACTTTTCTCCATCTCGAGGAAAACCTTCTTCCCAAGTTTCTTCTCCTCCTCGATGGTCATCGCCTCCGCCCTGCCTAAAAAACCTCCGCAGAGAACGAAGAGGATGAGAATAACAGAAACCCACTGGTTTCCTAATTTTCGAAGAAGCATCCCTCTCCCTGACTTTGCCTTCTCTTCAAATGAAATGATACGATCGAATACATAGAATATTAGCATGTTCTTTGAATCTCTACAAGAAAGACGAAAAAGGGGGAAAGGAGGAAAAAAAGCCCTATATATCCTTTTCTCAATTGGGTGGGGTTTGGATGGTGGGAGTCAAAGGATATATAGGGCTATAAAATCAGTCTATCGATTACTCGCATGAAGCAGGAGCAGCGAGCGTTACATTCCTTTCCAATCTTTGATGTTCTGATTAAAATCCTTGAACGTTGTGAAGAGCTGGCGAAGGGAGAAGCCTCTTTTTTCTCCCTCGCCACGGAGGCGCCGGATGACCTTGCCACCTTCGCCGATCGCCACCTCTCGAAACGCCACTCGCTTTCCAGCCTCTTCAGCCTTGATTCTCTCCAATTCAAGACCATGTTCTAACGTCATCTCGTGTTCGGTTAATTTTCCGGTGACCCATGCCCAGTTCATGGGATAGACATCGGGGTTAAAGATCACAGAATAGAAATGCCAGACGATGATCGTGAGGGTAGCCAGAATCGCTTCATAAAAATGGACGGCTCGGGCCACATCGAAAGTCCATTTGGGAAAATATCTCAGCCACTCCACCTCAAACCAGAGGATGAAGCCCGTCACCGTCATGACGACCGTCCCCCACATCAGGCCCAGGTATTCAAACTTTTCCCGGAAGTTGAACCGACCCATCTTAATCTCTTTGGGCGGCCGGTTGATGAAGAGACTGTTCTTCAAGGTTTCCCAGAGGTCCCTTATGTCTTTCAGTCCAGGGATCATGTCCTTAATGATCCCCCTCCCCCTCTCCGTGAAGGCGCAGTAGAGGATATGATAGCCACCCAGAAAGATGATGGCCACGCCTGAGAGTCGATGGAGGAAGCCTCTGATTGTCATCCCTCCGGGGACATCGGTGATGGGAGAAACCCAAAAGGCCTCCGGGTACTTCAAGGCGAAACCCGTGACGACCAGAATGGTAAAGTTGATGAAGAGATTCAAATGCTGAAACCTTTCGTTCAGCGTCATCCTAAGATATCTTCTCATGCGACCCTCACCCCGCATCTAACGCCTCTTCTAAATCGTCTTCCTCAGCCAATCCATAAAATTGAAGAAGACCATGCCTCCGATGACCGTCACGATTAGGACAATGTAGACGATCCTCACCCATCCCACGATTTTCTCTCCAAATTCCCCTCCTCGGATGGAGGCAACGGTATGAATCTTCCCTTTGGCGAAGTTCTCCGATGCTCCGGGGTGACAGCTTCCACAGGTCTTCTGGAGATTGTTCTTGTGAACCATGGATTGGGGATCGGAGGAGGGACGGATACCATGCACGCCATGACAACTGGCACAATTGGCTGAGTAGGTATCCCCGCCCCGATAGGAGAGACCATGGAAACTGTCGTAATAGGACTTCACTGGAATCGTCGTGATTTTGAATTCCTTGGAAATCCGTTCCGCCGCGTGACACTGTGGACAGGTCGTCAAAGCAATTCTCCTTTCATTGACCGGAGAGTCGGGGTCGACTTTTGCCTTTATTCCATGGATCCCGTGACAGGTTGTACAGGTCGGGGAATCGGTTCTCCCCCTTGCAGCCAGCACCCCATGAATGCTTTCCACAAACTGTTCGGTGATCTCCGGATGGCAGGATCCACAGGTCTGGGGGATATTGGATCGAAAGATCGTCGACTTCGGGTCAATGAGGGATCTCAGGTTATGCCCCCCATGACAACTGGTGCAGGTCACCTCTCCCGTCTTCCCATGAACGCTTTCCTTAAACTCGTCTCCAGGAATCGTCGCGCCCAAGGTATGCTGTTTGACAAACTCGATATCGGAGTGGCAGCGATTACACGTCTTATCAATGTTCGATCCGTGGGTCAGTGACTTGGGGTTTTTGGTCGGCAGAATGTTATGCTTCCCGTGGCAGTCATGGCAGTCGGCAGCTCTCTCCGTCCCCTTCATGATGAGTTTCGAATGAAGTCCCATTTGATATCCCCTGTCAGCCTTTGCGTGGCAGGAGCCGCAGTTGACGCGTTTGTCTGCTGCCTTTTTGCCGCCCTCCGCATGAGCATCATCCCTGACCCTGGCATGACAATCCCAACAAGAAAGTTTTCCATGTACCGAGTTTTTAAACCCTTCCTCAGAGACGAAGAGAGAGATCTTTCTTCCAAGGGAATCCTCTTTGGATAGATTTTCGTCCCGATGGCAGTCGAGGCACATGGAGTGCTCCTTGCCCCACGCCCCGTTGGTTGAAAACCCGGCCGAAAAGATGATCGAAACCACAGCCCAGAAGACGAAATGCTTCTCCAATTTTCTCCCTATCCCTCTCATGCAGGAACCCTCCTTGAAACGAGGGACGGAAAGAACCCTTCTTTCAGATTCTCCCTCTCAATCTTTTCAAAGGCACACTCCACGGCTGACTTGATCTCTTCCAGATCGACGGGTTTCGTTGCTTGGTAAAAAATCCCTGCCCCCCGCAGGCGTTTGACCAATCCCAGGGAAGCCTCTGAAGAGACGACAATGATTTGGATCTTCTCGTTGATCTTTTTTAGAAGAAGGGCCAGATCGCAGGCCTTTACTTCCTCGATTTCATCATCGAGCAGAACGACATCAATCTTCCCATTGCGGACCTTGCGAATCATGTCGCTCACGAGCTTCACCGTCTCCACTCTGTATCCAGTGCCATGAAAGTAGGTGGTGAGCGACCTTGCCCAAAGGTCATCCTGGTAGGCTACGAGGATTGTCTTTTTCATGGCCTTTTCCCTCTCCGGTCGAACAGGAGACAGCCGTCGCGTCTCCTACAGGGGTCTCTAAGAAGTTGCCCTATGTCGCCTTGATCGGCATTTCTCCCTTTCTGAAGGGAGAGAACGTCGTTCCAATGAAAGCCGAAAGAACGATGCCGGCCGGAATGAGCTGAGCCAGGACGATGATGATCCCAAAGGTCAGGAAGAACCAAACGCCTAAAAGCCCGATCCCCCGAACTCCGCCTGCATAGGCAATTCCGAGAGAGAAGACTGCGATGGCGAGGATCAGCGACAGACAGAGTGTTGCAAGAATCTTTTTCATGTGACTGGACATTGAACTTTCTCCTTGAGTCTACTTCTGAGCGGCTGCGGCTCCGTACCCGGGAACGACCACTTTTTCCTCGGCTTCTTCAGGGGCTTTCTTCCTTCTAACGATCATCCCCGATGTCGTTCCGATGAAGGAGAAGAAAAGAATGGCCGCTGGGATCAGTTGCAGAAGAACGACAATCGCCCCGATGATGATGAAAATCCAAAGGCCTACCCCCACATCTTCAAAGGAGATTCCCCTTGCGAAGGCAGGTGTGGCGTTTCCTACCAACAGCAGCAGACCAATCAAGCCATTCGTCAAACACGTCAACCGCGACTTCTCAATTTCTATCATGCCTCATTCCCCCTTTCTTCTATAGCCCACGCTTCTGAATTGCATTCCGTGTGCCAACGCGGACGAAGGGGGAGGCATATACGTAACAGAGTGAAATTACAGCTATTTCATTGAAAAAAGAAGATGGAGGAAAGAAGGAGGTTTTGAGAATATGTATGAAAAAAACATACTAAATTGAAGACGATTGTGAATAATTTAATAAAATTAGCAAGTTTTCTTTTGCCCTTAAAATAAAAAAATTATACAGATTTCTTGCTCAAAAACCCAAGGTCCTTGCGAGGATGGAAAATGCGATGATAGGAATTAGCCAGCAGAAAAATGCTATGATAAAACAGAGACTTACATCATCTGTCTCGATCTTCTTAATTTCACCAAACCTTACGACCAGGATCATTCCAAGAGCAGCTATGCCGATCACTACCATTGACCATCCAATGATTAGCCATTTGAAGAAGTCAGACATAGCTGGGAACCCCAGACCTCAACCCCCCCCAGGGCCCACGATGCCCTGAATCTCCGTGGTGGAATTTTGAATTTTGAAGTCTGCGCTGGTCTTTTCGAGTCTACTGTTCTTCACGCGCCCTGAGACCATACTTCCGCATCAAGGCCTGAAAATTTGGGCGGAGCATACCGACCTCCTCAGCCGCCCTCGTCACATTCCAGTCGTGCCGCTCAAGGGCATTAAGAAGAAAGGCCCGCTCAACTTCTTCTACCGCTTTCTCCCTAATCTGCTTCTTGAGCTGCTTCAGCTCTTCACTTGTGAGAGGAACACGACCGCCACGCTCCTCCTTCTGCTTTTGGCCGGGCAGGATCAGGTGTTCCTCCCTCACCATCTCGTCATCGACCATGACGACAGTGCGCTCGATTACGTTCTCCAGTTCGCGGACATTTCCCGGCCAAGAATACTTCATCAGTTTGTTCATCGCTTCGGGTGTAAAGCCCTTCATCGGCTTGCCCATTTGCTCAGCATATTTCTTCAGGAAATGAACGGATAGAAGGGGAATGTCTTCCTCCCGCTCCTTCAAAGGGGGAAGAAAGATGGGGACAATGTTAAGCCGATAGTAGAGATCCTCCCGGAACATTCCCTCCTGAATCATCTTTTCGAGGTCTCTGTTCGTCGCCGCAATCAGCCGGATATCTACCTTCTTCACCTTCGTTCCACCCACAGGGGTAAATTCTCGCTCCTGGAGCACCCTCAGAAGCTTGGCCTGAATCGAGAGGCTGATGTTTCCAACCTCATCCAGAAAGACCGTCCCCCCGTCAGCCACCTCAAAGAGGCCCGGTTTCGTGGTGACCGCTCCTGTGAAGGATCCTCTCACGTGACCGAACAACTCGCTTTCAAGAAGGTTTTCAGAAAGGACAGCGCAATCGACGGGAACAAATTGTTTGTCCCTCCTCAGACTATTAAAATGGATGGCGCGGGCGATGAGTTCTTTCCCTGTTCCACTCTGCCCATAAATCAACACCGTACTGTCGGTGGCTGCCACTTTAGCAATCACCCGGTAGATTTCCTGCATCTTCTTGCTCTTTCCCACAATGTTGTGGAATCCGTACTTCTCCTGAAGCTCCTGCCGGAGGTAGATGTTTTCAAGAAGGAGGCTCCTTTTTTCAATGGCCTTCTTCACAACGATCGAAACCTCATCGGGCGTAAAGGGTTTGGGTATATAATCAAAGGCACCCAATTTCATCGCCTCGACCGCGGTCTCAACTGTGGAAAAACCGGTGATCATGATCACGATGGTATCTGGATATTCTTTCCGGAGTGTTCTGAGAACCTCCATTCCATCAATCCCTGGCATCTTCAGGTCCGTGATGACGATATCAAAAGGGTTCTCTTTCATCTTCTCGAAAGCCTCTTTTCCACTCAGGGCCACTTCCACTTCGTATCCCT
>CAYMTD010000170.1:0-5502 GCA_964393245.1 uncultured Syntrophaceae bacterium | reverse complement strand
ATGAGATTCGGTTCCTCGAGGAGCAGGCGAATTTTCTTCGAGAAGAGTTGAGTCAGATTGAAAAAAGACTAGAAGAACTAAAAAAGTGACAAATTGAAACTTATATCAGTTTGTCACCCTGAACTTGTTTCAGGGTCTGCAAGGAGGTGTCTTTATGCCAGGATTTGATGGAACAGGACCAATGGGTCAGGGGCCGATGACCGGTGGAGGTAAAGGTTTCTGTGCGGTGCCGTACAGAGGCTCTGGCCCTTATGGATACGGCTTCCGAGCGCCCTATTACCCGCCGACCGGGATGTGCCCGTTCTATGGTCAGCCATTTTACGGGCCCATCTTTGGAGCAGGACGTGGAGGGCTTCCGTGGGGCGGAGGTCGCGGCAGAGTCTTCCGTGGCGGACGAGGGTTCCGTCGTTGGTGGTGGTAAGAAATGTAGTTGCATGGGGGCCTCTGACGGAACCCCCGTGCCCCTATGCCTTTTATTGGGTGCTTCTTTCTTAAATGTAGTCGCAGGCTTTAGCCTGCGGGAAAAGGCTTCCCATTTTTTATCGCAAACTGAAGTTTGCGGCTGCAATCACAACACGCGAAACAGGAGGGTGAATAATGCCAAGAGGTGACGGAAAAGGTCCACCCCGGGGGAGCGGCCCTGGAACAGGCAGAGGAGCGGGAATGGGTGGAACTCGAAGAGGAAGAATGGACGGTTCAAGGTCGGGGGCAGGGCCAGCGGGAGAATGTGTCTGTCCCAAGTGCGGCACGACTCTGCCGCATGAGACTGGAATTCCTTGCTACTATAGGAAGTGCCCCAAATGTGGGGAAAAGATGGTCAGGAAATAGTTAAGGGAAGGTTGGCAGCGGGCTGGCGACATGGTCGCAGATAGAATCGGTAGCGGATACAGATGAGCAAACAAGCTAACACTCCCAAATACCTCTTTGGTCCGGTTCCTTCGAGGAGACTGGGAAGATCCTTAGGAATTGATCTGGTTTCCTATAAGACCTGTACCTTCGATTGCATCTATTGCGACCTGGGAAGAACAACGCATAAAACGGTATCTCGTGGATTTTTTGTGTCGCCTGAAGAAATTAAGAGGGAACTGGAGTTCATCCTACCCAGTCTTGAAAAGAAACCCGATTATATTACTCTTTCCGGGTCAGGGGAACCCACCTTAAACCAGAATTTGGGCAACATCATTCATTCCATCAAGAAAGTGACTTCCATCCCCTTAGCTGTACTGACCAATGGTTCTCTCCTGATTATCGAAGAGGTGAGAAAAGATTTGATGGAAGCTGACGTTGTCCTTCCAAGCCTCGATGCCGTCAATCCGGTCACCTTTGAATGTGTGAATCGGCCCCATCCGTCATTAAGAGTTGATGAAATCATTTCAGGCCTGAACCAGTTCCGTCATGAGTACCGAGGGCAAATCTGGTTAGAGGTCGTTTTCTGTCGGGGTGTTAACGATGACAAATCGGAGATTGAAAGGCTCAAGGAAGCCATCGAAAGAGTCCAACCCGATCGCATTCAACTGAACACACCGGTGAGGCCCCCGGCTGAAGAATTTGCTTACCCATTGACCCCAAACCAACTTGAAGAAATTGGGAAGAAATTGGGGGAGAAGGCGGAGACCATCTCTGAATTCGCTGCCCCGCTGGGAGCAGAACTTGACTCCGTGAAGGACACAGAGATCCTCAACCTCATCAAGAGAAGACCCTGTACAACGGAAGACATTTCTAAGGCGCTCGGGCTTCGTATCGATGAAGTTGCGAAACATCTGGCCCATCTTACCCGAACAGGAGCGATTCGGTATCGAATGTATCAGCACCACTGCTATTATGAAGTAGCGGCAGTACGCTGAAAGGGTGAATTCTGAGGAAACTGAACGAGTAACGTAGAACCATGATCATTTCCATAGCAAGCGGAAAAGGGGGAACTGGGAAGACCACCATTGCTGTCAATCTGGCTCTTTCTCTTCCAAAGGGGAAAGTTCAATTGATTGACTGTGATGTCGAGGAGCCGAACGCCCACCTATTTCTCAACCCCACCATAAATCTGGTCACCTCTGTGGGAATTCCGGTCCCCCGAATTGATGAATCCAGATGCACCTACTGCGGGAGGTGTGCCCAAATCTGTGAATACCATGCCATTGCAGTGATTTTAAAAACTGTTCTCGTTTTTGATGAACTCTGCCATGGTTGTGGCGCTTGTTCTTACCTATGCCCAGAGAGAGCTATATTTGAAGTGGAAAGGGAAATCGGGGTTGTCCAGGAAGGAAGTTCAAATGGAATTCCTTTTGTTAATGGGGTGTTGAACGTCGGAGAACCCATGGCCTCTCCCCTCATCCGAAAGGCCAAAGAAAAGATTCAAAAGGATAAGGTCGTCATTCTCGACGCTCCACCGGGAACTGCCTGCCCGGTCATTGAAACAGTAAAAGGAAGCGATTTCTGTTTGCTCGTGACAGAACCCACACCCTTTGGATTGAATGATCTGGAGCTTGCAGTAGGAATGCTTGAAAAACTTGGAATTTCCATGGGGGTCGTCATTAATAAATCGGATATCGGAGAACGAAACGTTTGGGATTATTGTCAATCGAAACAGATTCCCATCTTAATGGAAATCCCGATGGACCGCGAAATAGCCGAATCTTATTCCAAAGGGATTCCGATCGTTTCTCAGAAACCTTTTTATATCGAGAAATTTCAAAATTTGTTTGAAAAAATCAAGGAGCATATTGCTGCCTCAAATGAATAATCCCCTCCCCTCCTTCGCAGAGGAGGGTCGGGGGGATTGATGGAGAAATGCTATGAGTCAAATCGAAGAGACAGAAGCACTCAATGAGGATGTGGGCTATCTCATCTATAACGAAATACTCATCGATCATTTTCTCCACCCTCGAAATGTTGGAGAGATAGCGGACCCCGATGCCGTGGCAGTGGTTGGTGATCCGACGTGTGGGGATTTCATCAGGGTCTACCTCAAGGTGGAAAACGGGAGGATCTCTGCTTTCAAATTCCTGACCCAAGGATGTCCAGGGGCCATTTCAACGTCAAGTATTGCCACGGAATTGGCGATAGGAAAGACCCTTGACGAGGCACTCAAACTGACGGACAATGATGTTATCGAGGCAGCTCGTGGCATTCCGGCAAGAAAGGCCCATTGTTCCCTTTTGGCGATCAGAGGGCTACATGAGGCGATCGCAAATTATCGGTCTTCGTCGCACCCCGTTCCCCAGGTGGGAGAGGGTGAGGGAGAGAGGGAAGGGGGATTGTAAGTGCCTCAAAACCAAGTCAAGCAACTGGCGATCATTAGCGGCAAGGGCGGAACAGGAAAAACCACCATTGCTGCTGCCTTTGCAGCTTTAGCAAGGAATAAAGTGATGGTGGACTGTGATGTCGATGCGGCCGATCTCCATCTTCTTCTCCATCCCAGGGTATTGAAACAGGAGAAATATTATGGGGGAAGATCTCCCCGGGTGGATTTAGATAAATGTACCCAATGTGGCCTCTGCAAGGAGGTGTGCCGCTTCCATGCCATTGAAAACGGGGTGGTGGACTATGTTTCATGTGAGGGGTGCGCCTTTTGTAGTCACGTCTGTCCAGAAAGTGCTATCGTGATGGAGGAGGCCTTTTCAGGGGATTGGTTTGTTTCTGACACTCCTTACGGTCCTTTTGTTCATGCAAGACTTGGAATCGGGGAGGAGAATTCGGGCAAATTAGTCACGGTGGTAAGGAAACAGGCAATGGAAATCGCAAAAGAGAAAGATTTACGGCTCATTCTGATCGACGGCCCGCCTGGCATTGGATGTCCAGTGAGAGCTTCCCTTACAGGTGTCAATCTCATTTTAGCCACCACAGAACCCACCCTATCCGGGATCCACGACCTCGAAAGGATCCTGAAACTGGCTGAACATTTCAAGATCCCTTCCTCGGTTTGCATCAATAAATTTGATATCAATTCGGAAAACACAGAAAGAATTGTTGCGTATTGCGAAAATAATGGCTCCAGAATCATCGGAAAAATCCCATACGAGCCCAAGGTTGTCGAAGCTTTGGTGAAGAGGAAGACAGTCATGGAATACCCCTCCAATGGCGTTGAGACAATTATTCAACAAATGTGGAAACAGGTCGAAACGTATTTAGTCAATACTTGAATGAAAAGGAAATCCGCGACGCGCATTCCGAAATCCGAAATGGGAGGAATGATGCCATACCAAAAATTCTGTTATTGGGTTGATGCGGATCATTTGAAGACGTTTAGGGAGAAGACAGAGCAAAGCGGGCGCGAATTGGATGATGAGGCCAGGATTCCCTGCCGCGTATTGAGAGCTTCCCGGCAGATCTCTTGTTGTGCGCCGACGGCCTGGTACGGTTTCTGTAAAAGGAGAACATCCTGGTACTGGGATTCAGAAAAAGTTGGCAAATACCTGATCGTTAGCAACAGCCCTTTGGATAATTCAGACATGGGAAGTCCCATCATCATCACTGAATCAAGTTTCAAACCCAACCGCCTTCCCTCTCCTGATGAGATTGCAGAATTGGTAAAGTCCGAGAAATACCAGAAGAGGAAACCCACGGCATGGGAGGAAGTTGAACCTATTGACAAAGATTTCTATCAGACATGGTTTGAACGCCACCGGCCAGATGAAGCTTTTGATTTTGAGAAGATCTTTGCCCACCATTCAGCAAATCATGCCAATTTCCTTCATCCCAAATTCTTTGTCAACCTGAATGGTATCATGGTCCCCTACTCTATTGCCGACAGTATCCATGTGTGTTCATCCTGTGTTGAGTTGTTTAATATCCTGGGGGAGCAATGGCCGGTTAAATACGTGGTCCCCTGTATCGGGGCCGTCCAGTTCGCCCATCTCCCTGCAAACCAGTATTTTGAAGTGAGAACTCTAAGAGGGAAAGATACCGATGAGACTAAACCTTAACCGTAGTCTTACGCAAAGGAGTTTAGGGCCGTTAACTCAGGAGGTAGAGTATCTGCCTTTTAAGCAGAGAGTCGTGGGTTCAAGTCCCGCACGGCCCACTAAGAGAGGGGCATGAAAATAAGCCGTAAATCTTTGGAAGAGAAAGGTTGGATGTTTCAGTTTCTTGTCGATAGGGCTTCGGCCGACGACGCTGAAGAGGTCTATAACCTTCTCGGTTTCGAGGTTCTGCGACTCCCTGTTGGGAAGCCTTGGCTCAAGAAGACCATCTCCTTTTCTTATGAAAAACCCCCAAGCTTCTGCGAAGTGGTCTACGTCAGGCCAAAGAAACAAACGGCAAATGGGGGAAAGGACTGGACCTAATCGGCTCTAAAATTCTATGAAGAGGTAACCATATGCCTATTTACGAATATCGATGTAATCATTGCGGCACTGTTTCGGAGTTTCTGGTGGGTGTAGGTTCAAAAGGCAACACCTTAAACTGCAAACAGTGTGGAAGTCCCCAATTAGAAAAAATGCTCTCCGTTTCTCATTCCGTCATGAGCGAGAAAAGGTCACCTGGTCACACTTGTTGCGGACGAGAGGA
>CAYMTD010000169.1:0-5517 GCA_964393245.1 uncultured Syntrophaceae bacterium | reverse complement strand
CGCTGTGCCATCTACTACCAGGCTGGGGACTGCGTGATGCCCAAGGAAGGGATTTTTGCGGAGGTCATCAACGAAGGAGAAGTGAAGGTGGGGGATAAAATTATAATTGGTTAATTGGGTTTGTTGGGTTACTTGGGTTATTGGGTTCTAAACCCAATGAACACAATGAACTCGATGAACTCAATAAACATGATATACCCAATGAACACATACAGACGCCGTGGGGGAACGATATGACGTTTAAGGTTGCTATCTTGACTATTAGTGACCGGAGTTCAAAAGGCGAGCGGGAAGATTCAAGCGGACCTCTCATCCGGGAAATGGTAAAGGATCTGCCTGCAGAGGTGATTCATTATGAGATCATCCCTGATGAGAAAGAGATCATCATCAAGGCTCTTAAAAAGAGCGCAGACCGATTAAAAGCCGATTTAATCCTCACCACTGGAGGAACTGGCCTGAGTCCCAGGGATGTCACGCCGGATGCAACCTTAAAGGTGATCGACAAAGAAGTGCCCGGCTTTTCCGAAGCCATGCGGGCTGAAAGCCTTAAAAAGACCCCTCATGCTATGATCTCAAGGGCAATCTGCGGAATCCGGGGTTCAACCATGATCGTGAACCTACCGGGAAGTCCCAGGGGTGTGAAAGAGAATCTGAGTGTGATCCTGCCCGCCCTTTCCCATGCCCTGTCCAAATTGAAAGGCGACCCCTCGGAATGCGCTCAGGAATGAGAGGACGGAGACCATAGAGAATGGCACTTACGACTCATCTGTCCGGTTATGTTGGTAGCAAGGTTCGGAGCCGCGGGGACTCCTATTACAGGAGCGGGGCCGTTCAGATCCTTTATGGAAACAAAGAGGAGCTGCAGGCAGTCGTTATCGGGACTGATGCCTACGAAGTCGATGTGTATCGGGAAGAGGATACGGTTTACGTTTCCTGCACATGTCCTTACTTTGACGGGGAAAGAAAAACTTGCAAACACGTCTGGGGCACACTTCTTGCCGCAGAAAAGCAGGGCTATCTCAGAGGCAAGGATAACAGCGACCCGGTGCATCTGGAAATCTATGTTGAGGACAGTGAGTGGGACGAAATTGGAGATGACGATTGGGATGAAGATGAAGAGTGGGAGAACAAAGATATCCTGCGCCCCGGTTACGGCCAGAGGTCCTTTTCTCCGCATCATCCTCAAGGACGCGGGCATCTTCAGCTTGTTCCTCCATCTCAGGGCTGGAAAGATCATCTGGCCTCCCTGCGCAAAGCTTTACAGGTACGGCGAGAAGAAGAGAAAAGGCGCTGGCCGGCAACTCGACGTATTCTCTATTTTATCGATGTTCCAGCCACCCTGGAAGGAAGGGGACTGGTCATTGAGCTGATGCAGCAGGAAATGAAGAAGAACGGCCAATGGGGCCGATTGAGGTCCCTTCCTTATTACTACAGACCTGAGAACATGCGTGACCCGGAGGACCAGCATATCGTGGCCTTGCTACTGGGGAGCCATGACAGCACTGGCTACTATTACAGCTATCCTAACAACTATTATAAAAGAGGAGTCCACCGCATTTTGCCTGGCCCCGTGCAGGAACATCTGATGCCTTTGCTCTGCCGCACGGGGCGGTGTTTCCTGCGGAAAACGGCATCCGATCCTCTCGGTCCCCCCCTCCAATGGGATGACGGAGAGCCATGGGAACTCTGCCTGAGCGCCGAAGAGAACAAATCTGGCCGGGCCTACGTGCTAAATGGTTATCTCCAGCGCGGGTTGAACCGGCTTGAGCTCGAGAAGCCCTCCCTCCTGGTAGCAGGAGGCCTTGTGTTCTTCGAAAACAGAGTTTCCCGGCTTCTCGATAATGGATCCTTCGGATGGATTTCCGTCCTGCGAAAGCAAAAGGGCTTCATCGTGCCCATCGAGGAAGGAGATGCCCTCATCCAGGAGTTAATGGCGATGCCGGTCCTTCCCCGCCTTTCTCTTCCCGAGGAATTGCAGTACGAAGAAATCCATCTAACTCCTCGGCCCCGGCTCACAGTCGTAGCGCCGGAACGAAAAGATCGATGGGACCACGACCGACTCCACTGGAAGCTCTCATTCGATTATGAGGGACAGATCGTTGCCTATGAGGATCCCCGCCGGGGGATCGCTGTGCCGGAGCTCCGTCGCTTCATGCTTCGGGATCGCACAACCGAGGAGCGCGCTTATGAAACGCTTCGGAGTTTAGGGTTCCGGGAAATCCAATCCTACGGGGAAGCGCGACGGGAAGTGATCCCCCATCATGTTCCACAAGCCGTGCGAGAATTGCTGGCTGCCGGCTGGCACGTCGAGGCTGAAGGGAAGGTGTATCGCCGGCCCGGGGGCTTCAGCCTATCGGTGACCTCCGGGATCGACTGGTTTGAGCTTCATGGCGAAATCCAGTTCGATGATAGGGTCGCAAAACTTCCTGAATTACTATCCGCCATCAAGCACGGGGAAAACCTGGTGCCACTGGATGACGGTACGTTCGGAATGCTGCCGGAGGAATGGCTGAAAAAATATGGCATTCTGGCCGGTTTCGGAACATCCCAAGACGACCACCTACGCTTCTCACGCTGCCAGGTCGGCCTGCTGGATGCCCTGCTCGCCTCGCAACCGGACTCTACGTGTGATGCAATCTTCCGACATGCGAGGGAAGAACTGATGAGCTTTGAGGGAATTGAACCGTGCGACCCACCAGAAGGCTTCACGGGCATCTTGAGAGGTTACCAAAAAGATGGGTTGGGTTGGATCCATTTTCTGGAGAAGTTTGGTTTCGGGGGATGCCTGGCAGATGACATGGGCCTGGGTAAGACGGTACAGGTCCTTGCCATGCTGGAAGAAAGAAGACAGAAACGATCGCCTCCGGGGCTGGAGGCGGCCGACCACAAAACCTCTACCCAGCGGACCCCAGTTCTGGGACCTTCTCTTGTCGTAGCGCCAAGATCACTGATCTTCAACTGGATGCTGGAGGCCAAACGCTTCACTCCCCTGTTGAAAGTCTTTGATCACACGGGTGCCGGTAGACTGAAGCCCGGAGAACATTTCGAGAACTATGATCTTATCCTGACCACCTATGGAACCTTGCGAAACGATGTTGTTGACTTCAAGGATGTGCAGTTTGATTACTGCATTCTCGATGAAGGGCAGATGATTAAGAATGCCAATACCCAGTCGGCCAAGGCGGTTCGCCTTCTCAAGGCCAACCATCGTCTGGTGCTGAGTGGCACTCCCATTGAGAACCACCTTGGCGAGCTCTGGAGTCTTTTCGAGTTTCTTAACCCCGGGATGTTGGGTTCGGCAACTCTGTTCAAGCTGAGCGGCCCGGGGGCGCGCAATCCCGATCCTGAAACCCGCGTCCTGTTAGGAAAGACTCTTCGTCCCTTTATTCTTCGCAGGACGAAGGGACAGGTTGCTCGCGAGCTGCCGGAGAAACTGGAACAGACCCTCTATTGCGAGCTCGATTCGAGACAGAGAACGCTTTACAACGAGTTGCGAGATCACTACCGCCGCTCCCTTCTCAATCAGGTGGAGCGTGAGGGTATGAACAAATCGAAAATTCAGATTCTTGAAGCACTGCTGAGATTACGGCAGGCGGCCTGCCATCCGGGTCTCATCGACAGCTCGAAGAAATCCCATCCCGGTGCCAAGCTGGAAATGTTGCTGCCCCAGATCGAACAGATCACGGAGGAAGAACATAAGGTTCTGGTCTTTTCCCAGTTTACAAGTTTCCTCGCTATCCTGCGTGAACAGTTGGATAAACAGAAAACCCCGTATGCCTACCTCGATGGGCAGACGCGCGATCGCGAAACGGTTGTAAAGCGGTTCCAAACCGACCCCGGCTGCAGGCTGTTTCTCATCAGCCTCAAGGCCGGAGGACTCGGACTGAATCTTACGGCAGCCGAGTATGTCTACCTGCTCGACCCGTGGTGGAATCCCGCGGTGGAGGCACAGGCGATCGACCGCACGCATCGCATCGGGCAAACCCGAAAGGTATTTGCGTATCGCATCATTGCCAGAGATACGGTCGAAGAAAAGGTTCTGGAGCTTCAGCAGACCAAGCGGGAGCTTGCGGACGCCATCATCAATGCCGACAACAGCCTCATCCGCAATCTGGCGAAGGAGGATCTGGAGCTGCTACTGTCATAGAAACAGAACCCACGCTATCAGGCGCATTATCCCGCAACTGCCCGCACTACTGCACGCCCTATTCAAGTAAGTATCCCCCGGCAAAGCCGGGGGCTTTACGATTGCTGGCCCCTCAAAGGGGTCTGACCGCGATCGGTCAAAATTAAAACCAAGAACCATTTACTATTCGGTTTCCTTGTTGTTGCCGTCATTCCTGCGAAAGCAGGAATCCAGTACCTCTTCTGGATTCCGGGTCGCGTTTCACTTGCCCGGAATGACGATCCTACTCCCGGAACTGTCAAACTCTGGGAGTCCCCGGGAGAGCCGGGGGTCTACCTAGATGCTAATTAAACGGCGATCCGAGTGAATGCGGCCAGGAATAAAAGGCTCCCTTACAAGCGCCACCCACTATCTTGATGGACGACAAGGAAATTAATCCAAAAAAGAAAGCGTAACTGACGAGAAGAAGGAATTTATAAATTCGTGGACGTTTCTATTCTATTGAACCAGTAGAGTACGCAAGAATTCTGTTGGTGATAGTATCTTAATCCCTTGGTATTCCTTCAAAGGCAAAAGATGTTTCCTGTCGCCAGAGATAAGGTACTCAACCTTGGCTTCGACAGCGCACTCCAAAATCCGGTTATCATCATCCTTTTCTTTGATCGCAGAAAGCCTGATTTTCGGTTGGACAAAAATCGTTTCAGCTCTGATGCGATTTAATACCCTGTGGAGCTGTTCTGCCTTCCATTCAAATCTTTCTCTGAGGATTCTTTCTAATTCTGCCAAAATGAAGGGGGAGATAAAAACCTCTATCTCCCCTTTCATGAGCAATTCCAAAACCTCGCTTGGTCTTCCAGCGAAATTCAATCCTGAAACAAACACGTTAGTGTCTATCACTACTTTTAGTCTTCTATTTTCTGTAGGCATCAACGAGGTCTTCTACTTGATCTTCAGTAATCCCCTTTTCTTTTGCCCTCATTCGGCCATACCTTAAGATTTCTCTCCATTCCCGTTCTTCCATATATCTTCTGAGAGCTTCTCTTAAAAGCTCGCTTCTTGTCATACCTTCTTTTTTCATCAGGACGCTAATTTTTTTATCCATTTCCGGAGGTATAGATAGAGTTACGGTTTTAGTTACTCTTGCCATGGGCTTTTCTCCTTGTTACTTAGTGTTACATCCATTAGTATAGCAAATAGAAACTGGGTGTCAAGGGGTTGATCACCCCCTGCCCCACGCCCTTTCCAAATTGAAAGGCGATCCATCGGAATGGGGCCAAACATAAACGGGCAGAGATATAATGCCCGATTCCAATTTTCTATCCCTCGCCACATTGAACCTAATACTTACAATTTTGTCACGTCTTCCGGATTTTGTTCCGATCCCCATGTTC
>CAYMTD010000168.1:0-5521 GCA_964393245.1 uncultured Syntrophaceae bacterium | reverse complement strand
CCGGCCAGACTACCTCATCGTCGTCTTCGACTCGAAGGGCCCTACGTTTCGAACACAGGTCTATCAAGAATACAAGGCCAACCGGCCTGTCATGCCTGAGGGACTCGCCCCGCAGATCCCTTACATTAAGAAGATCATGGAGGCTTATCGCGTGGCCACGTTGGAGATGGAAGGATACGAAGCGGATGATGTGATCGGGACGCTCGCCAAAAAACTGGAGGCCGAGGCCGATGTGGTGATCATTACGGGGGACAAAGATATTCTCCAGCTGGTCAGTGACCGGATCGAAGTTCATGATACAATGAAAGAAAAAAGGTTCAAAGTAGACCAGGTGATCCAGCGGTTTGGGGTTCCTCCCGAGCAGGTGGTCGAGGTGATGGGCCTGTCCGGAGACGCCATCGACAATATCCCCGGCGTGCCCGGGATCGGAGAGAAGACGGCCATCGAATTGATCAAAGCCTTTGGATCGATCGAAAACCTCCTTGCCCATCTGGAACAAGTACCGAAAAAGAGACTAAGAGAGAATCTGCAGGCCTATGGGGAACAAGCTCGGCTCAGTCGGCAACTGGCGACCATCCATACGGACGTGCCCATCCACTATCCACTCGAAAAAGCTGCTCTTTCCCCTCCTGATCTTAAGAGCCTACGGGAGCTCTTTAAGGAGTTAGAATTCAACAAACTACTCAGGGAACTGCCCGACGAGAAGGTCGATCGCCCGAGAGACTACCGCCTGATCATCGGACAGGATGAGTTGCTCTCCCTGGTGGAAGATTTAAGAAAGGCCAAACGCTTTGCCATCGATCTTGAGACGACCTCCCCCTATCCCATGTGGGCCGATCTGGTTGGGATGAGCCTATCGCACACGCCACATCAGGCTTTCTACATTCCCGTGGGTCATCAACTACGAGAAGGGACTGAACAGCTTCCTCTCCCTTGGGTCTTAGAACAGATGAAACCTCTCTTGGAAGATGAGACGCTGAAGAAGGTGGGCCAAAACATCAAATACGATTGGATCGTTTTAAAACGATATGGCATCGACCTTCAGGGGATCGAAGGTGATACCATGATCGCTTCCTATCTCCTCAATCCGACCAAGCATAATCACAACCTTGCCGAAATCGCCCGGGAATACTTAGACCGTTCGGTCACCAATTACAAAGAGGTCGCCGGGACTGGCGCAAAGGCATTGACCTTTAACCAGATTGATCTTGGCAAAGCGAAGGACTATAGCTGTGAGGATGCGGATGTGACGTTGCAGTTGTCCGAGCTTCTTCTTCCAAAATTGACCGAAGGAGGGTTCAGGGATCTCTTCGATCAGGTGGAGATGCCCCTCCTGGTCGTCCTGGCCAAGATGGAGATGAACGGAGTAAAGGTCGATATCGACCTCCTCAACGAATTTTCGAAAGAGATGGAGATTCAGCTACAGCAGAAGGAGGAACGCATCTACACCCTCGCCGGAGAGGTCTTCAATATCAATTCCTCCCACCAGTTAGGGAAGATCCTCTTCGATAAATTGAAACTCCCGGTGATCAAGAAGACCAAAACCGGCTCTTCCACCGATGTCGATGTCCTGACCAAGCTGTCCCTTCACCACGAGCTTCCCCTGGAGATCTTAACTTACCGGAATTTGAACAAACTCAAATCGACTTATATCGATGCCCTTCCCAAGCTGGTTCATCCAAAGACTGGACGAATCCACACGTCCTACAACCAAACGGTCACCGCCACCGGAAGGCTTTCTTCGAGCGATCCCAATCTGCAGAACATCCCCATCCGCACCGATGAAGGGAGTCGGACCCGCCAGGCCTTCATCCCTGAGAAAGGATGGGTTCTTGCTTCCGCAGACTACTCGCAAATCGAACTGCGCCTCCTCGCCCACCTCTCTCGGGATGAAACGCTGGTCGAGGCGTTTCAGAGGGGGGAAGATATCCATGCCCGAACCGCCTCCGGGATCTTCGGCGTTCCCTTGGAAAAGGTGAACCCCACGATGAGAAGGGAAGCCAAGGTGATCAATTTTGGAATCATCTACGGAATGAGCGCCTATGGCCTCGCTCAGCAGTTGAACATTGAACCGAAGATCGCCCAGGCTTATATCGATGAATATTTTAAGAAGGTCCCCGGGGTTGAAGCCTACATTGAGAAAAGCATTGAGGAGGCTCGACAGAAGGGATACGTGACCACGCTTCTCCAGAGGCGCCGCTACCTGCCGGACATCCAATCTCCTACGGGAGCGATCCGCCAGGCTTCCGAGAGGATGGCCATCAACACGCCCCTGCAGGGAACAGCAGCAGATATCATCAAGGTGGCCATGATCCGCATCCAGCGGCGGATTGAACAGTCCCGCCTGTTGACCAAGATGATCATGCAGGTCCATGACGAGTTGGTCTTTGAGGTTCCTGAGGAAGAAACCGAGAACGCCCTTCCCATGATCCGGAAGGAGATGGAGGGGGTGATGGAGCTTTCGGTCCCGCTTAAAGTCTCAATCTCTTCAGGGAAGAATTGGGCAGAACTCCACTGATCCAATTTCGGAATGGGGAATGCGGATTGCGGAATCATCAGGGCTAAAGCCCTGAGTTACGTAACTCAGTCCTTCAGGACTGAATTCCGAAATCCGCAATCCCAATCTGCAATTGAACAAACGGAGATATCCATGAAAAAAACAATGCTAATTATTTTGGTTGGAATGATTACCCTACCCTTGATCGCTGGCAGCCAGGAAATCTACCAGTGGGTCGATGAGAAGGGAACGGTTCATTTTACAGATGACTTTGGTCAGATTCCCGAAAAATATCGGGATCAGGTGAAAGAGAAAAAAGCTCCTCCAGAACCTGCTTCTGCTCTTTCTCCCTCTCCCTCGATCAAACCCTCTCAGGGCAAACCACCTCCAGGTCCATCCGCAGAGAAGAAAGATATTCTGGGACGAGGGGAAGATTGGTGGCGCGATCAGGCGATGGAATGGAAACAGAAGCTGGTTAAAGCCCAGAAAGACTATGCCACTGCCAAAACAGCTCTAAAAGCCAAAGAGAAGGAGTTGGAGGACGCAAAATTCAAACCCAAAAGCTTCCAACGAAAAATCCAGGATGAAATAAAGGTTCTGGAACAAAAAGTAAATGAACAGAAGAGACAGGTGGATGAGGCCAAGGAGATGCTGGAAAAGGTCCTGCCCAGGCAGGCCGAAGAACACCGCGCCGATCCAAGCTGGGTGAGAATTGATTAAATCATTTCAGGTTTAAGATATCAGATTTTCGATTTGAAATCCTTGCTTGCGGCAAGCGAGGACAATCTAAAATTGAAAATATTATTTTGCTGGAGTCCAGAGACGTTTGACAAATATCAACGCGGAGGCTCACCGGACGCACGCTTTATTGCCGATCCGCTGCATGTTTTTGTTAGCCGTGGGTTTCATCTTTTCTGATTTCAGCGTCAGCTTGAAAGATCGTTGGCATATCAACTATCCAAATGAGTTATAGATGGAATGCACTGGAGCTGTCCATCTTTTGTTTTGCAAGGCGAACGGCAAGGGTGAGGCGGCGGGCACTGACCCTAAAAAGAGGCAGGGCTATTCACTCTCGCCTCGACCCGCTAGTTATCTCTAAATCGTTTCTTATCAATAATTTATGCCAATTTTCTTAGTAATCTTGTCTAAGGTTTTATCGAAGGTCCAAATAGGAACGTCCGTTAATACGGCCGATGCGATTAGGTGGATATCTATATACCCCAACCCCTTTCCCATAAGTTGGTTATTCTCAATGAATTTTAGGACTTCTTCATCTTCGGCTAAGATTGCCATAGGAAGGGATTGAAGAGAGGCAAGGATTTCACGTCGATTTTTGAGATTCCCACAAGCAAGCTCACCAACAATGAATGGATGGCATACAACTTCCCCATCATTCAATAATTTCTCAAGGCCCACGCCTCCCTCACGGAGGTGAGACACCCATACAGAGGTATCAACAAGAACCATCTTATTTCTCTGCGATTCTCCGGCGAGGTATCATTTTCAGCCCCTTTTCGGTTCCGCCCAGTTTTGCAAGTCTCTTACTGCTTTCCATGGCAATTAATGCCTCTAACCCAAGCTTGACGAGTGTTGTCTTTTCTTTTATGCCTGTCAGCTTTGAAACCTTTTTAATCAGGTTGTCTTCGATGTTTAAGGTCGTCCTCATATCACCCTCCTGTTCTATATGTATCCATATGCATGATTAATGCATATGTTGTCAAGAGATTTTAAATCCAACCATTGATTAACTTGCCATTTTGCCCTGATAATCCAGTAATAGTTGGGTTTTCGGGCAGTTTTGCCCGGTGTCTGTTATCAGTAATCTCATGGGCGCGGTCGAAGGATCAGACCGGGGAGTCGAATGGGTTGATTTACGGTTGTAATATACACCTTTTTCAAGAATTAGAGAAGTGAAAGTTGCAAGGAGCAACATTGCACCAAGGGTTGTTACGATCTCCCCAAAAGAAGAGTGAAAGGAGGGTTTTTTTCAGTTGGGTTTGAGGGAAAGAACTATTTTGAGCCTTTCCAGAGAGATGTTTCCCCCGGAAAGGATCAAAGCAATTTTTTGGCCTTTGAGACGCTCTTTCATCTTAAGAGCGGCCGCCAGGGGTGCAGCCCCTGCCTCCTCGGCGAGATTCCTCACAAGCTCAAGGTACGTGAGGATGGCGTGCGTCATCTCGTCTTCGGAGACTAACATGAAGTCCGAAAGATGATCCCAGAGGATCTCCTGTGTAAGCTCATATCCTACCTGCGTTGCCAATCCTTCTGCCTCCGTTTCCACCCGGTCCTTCACGATCTTTCTCGTTTTCCAGGAAAGATAGGCAGCCGGTGCCTTCTCGGCCTGGACGGCGATCACCTGAGCGGACGGACAAACCGCTTCTTTTACCAGGCAGCAACCCGCCGCTCCGCTTCCCCCACCTAAGGGAACAAGGATGACCTGAAGGTCGGGCACTTCTTCAAATATCTCAAGGGCGTAAGTTGCAACGCCGGCGATGAGATCAGGCTCATTGGCCGGATGGACGAAACGGGCGCCTGTCTCAGACGCCAATTGTTCTGCATAGGCACGTGACTCATCAAAAATCTTTCCTCGAAAAATGATGTCTGCACCGAAGCCCTTCACGGCTTTCACCTTGACAGGATTGGCGCCTTCCGGCATGACGATCGTTGCCTGAACTCCCTGAAGAGCGCAGGCATAGGCAATGGATTGGGCATGATTACCGGTGGAGGCGGTCACCACCCCCCTCTCCCTCTGCTCGGAGGTCAGATGCGAAATGAGGTTGATTCCGCCACGAACCTTAAAGGCTCCCGTGGGCATGTGGTTTTCGTGCTTGACATAGACCCTGGCATCGAGAAGTTGGTCAAGCAGGGGATAATTGTAAAGGGGGGTTTTGGGAAGATAACGACAAACGATCTGTCTGGCTGCCAAGATATCCTTGAAGGCTGGCCGTTCCATTTTCATCATTTTCATTTTCCTTTCACGGACGAGATCCAGGCTTGAGGCTGAGGAGTTAAGCGTTTGACCTC
>CAYMTD010000167.1:0-5540 GCA_964393245.1 uncultured Syntrophaceae bacterium | reverse complement strand
GAAGTGAATCAAAAGAATCCTGAAGATGATTCCGGCAAGGGAAGAATGTTTAAGATTGATGAACCAGTATGGCATGCTGGGGAATATTATTGACCACTCCATTGAAGTGGCCAATGTAGCGCTCTATCTTTCAAAGCAATTGAATAAAAAAGGACAGCATATTAACGTCCTTCTCGTGGAGGCAGCCTCCCTGCTCCATGACCTCACGAAAACGGAATCGTTTGAGACCAAACAGGACCATGCCTGGACCGGATCCCGGGTTCTAAAAGAGATAGGCTATGAAAAGGTGGCAGAAGTGGTGGCCCAGCATATCTGGCTATCCCATGAGGTTGATCCTCTCTTCGTGTCTGAAGAGGAGGTCGTTAATTATGCCGATAAAAGGGTCATGCACAACCGGGTCGTTTCATTGGCGGAACGATTCAAGGACCTGAGGGATCGCTACGGAAGGGATCCGGAGGGCATCCGTTACTTACGAAGAATGGAGAGGGTGGTCCAAGAGATCGAGCAGAAGATCTTCTCGATTCTGCAGATCGATCCGAATGAACTCCAGAGCCTTCCGTGGAAATAGAGGAATGAGATGGAGGATGCTTTCGAACAAGGGCCGATTCGTCCGCCGAGCGAAGCCCAGAGCCTTCTTATACGCGTGACAAGGAATTGTCCCTGGAACCGGTGCGAATTCTGTCACACCTATAAGGGGCAGAAATTCAGCATCAGGCCTGTGGCGGAAGTCAAAAAGGATATTGATGCCGTCAAAAGAATCGTTGGAGAAATCAAGGCGCTGTCCTGGCAATATGGTTTCGGAGGAGAGATCAGCGCTCCTTTTGTAAATCTCCTTTTGCAGAATCACGTCCCCCTTCCCGATGGGTCTCAAGGTATTCTCCTCTGGCTGTATGCAGGGTGCAAAAATGCCTTCCTTCAAGATGGCAACAACCTTATCCTCAAAACAGACGATCTGATAGAGATCTTGCGTACGCTCAAAGAGACATTCCCTTCGGTCGAACGGATCACCACCTATGCACGGGCGAAAACGGTTTCCAAGAAGACCGTTGAGGAACTTCAGGCCCTTGGCCGGGCTGGGCTGTCCAGAATTCACATCGGGCTTGAGACAGGATATGATCCCCTTCTGGAGTATATGAAAAAGGGGGTGACCGCAGAGGAACATATCGAGGCGGGGAGAAAAGTAAAACAGTCTGGAATCTCCCTCTCCGAGTATGTGATCCTTGGATTGGGCGGGAAAAAGATGTGGAGGGAGCACGCGATCGAAACGGCGAGGGTTCTTAATCAGATTGACCCGGACTTCATTCGCGTCCGAACCTTGACGGTGTTGAGGACCATGCCTCTTTATGAAAAGGTCAAAAGAGGGGAGTTCGCTCTGCTCGGCGATGATGAAATTGTGGTAGAGGAAAGATTGTTGATTGAACATTTAGAGGGGATCACGAGCACCTTTGTCAGCGACCACATTCTGAATCTCTTGGAGGAGGTGGAAGGAAAATTTCCTGAAGAGAAATCAAAACTGTTGGCGCTCATCGACCGTTATCTCCATCTTTCTCCGGGAGAGAGGACAAACTATCGACTCGGTAGAAGGGCTGGCTTCTATCGATCCGTGGATGATCTCACCCATCCGGAGCTCCGAGCCCAGGTGGAAGTGGCCCTCAAACAGATTGAATCAGAGCATCCCGGGAGAGTGGATCAAGTGATTTCTGAACTTATGGGATCATTTATCTGAAGAGTTATAAAGTGCGCTTTTCCGAGATATCTCCACTTTTCGAGAAATCTCAAACAAAAAACTTGACTTTTGAAAACTCAATGATTTATGATGGGCATCGTTTTGATGCGGGGATTCACTTTTCAGTAAAGAAAAGGAGAGGGTAAAAAGGGGGTGATTTGAATGACAAAAGCAGAATTGATCACCAATATTGGTAAAGAGGCTAGGATCTCAAAGGCATCAGCGGAAAAAGCAGTCAATGCCTTCGCCGCTGCAGTCACGAAAGCCTTGAAGAAGGGAGACAAGTTGACACTGACTGGATTTGGGACTTTTTCCGTAGCCAAGAGGAGGGCGAGAATCGGAAGGAATCCTCAGTCAGGAAAGGAAATCAAAATTCCTGCTACTCGGGTGGCAAAGTTTAAACCCGGAAATCTACTAAAAAGTGCGGTAAAGTAATCTTTAAGCGAAATAAATAGAAAGGGAATACCGGTTTTGAAAAATGGGGAGACGAATATGCTCCCCTTTTTTGTCATAAGAGGTGAATCAAAAGTTTCCACGCTACCGAATCTGTTCACCGGTTATAAACAGGTGAGTTTAAAGGGACGAGTTAGAGGCCGCAAGATCTTGTGGTTTGAGAAGTCAAAAAACCGAGCATTTAACATATTGAAATCTTTAAAATTTTACTAAAGAAGATATTGATAGTTCAATCCTTTGCAAACTATTCGACTGAACGAACGAGCCTTGGTCCTCTTTTTCCACAGGATTTAAACATTAGGAGAATGAACCCTTCCAACCCTTGATTTACCTATGTTGGGAGCCCATACAAGCCGCAATGCCTTGATTTGGAAGGATTTGCAAGGGCACCCCTGCTGAGATTCAGGAGGGACCGATGTGAGCTCGATCCCACCGCTGCAAATGCAGGAATTATCGAAGATCTGAGGCGTTGCTCCCCGCGGGAAATAGGGTTGAAAGTGGGTAGGGTTTTTGTTATCGTTCAAAAGGGACAATAATGCATACGCTTTTTGAGAAATGGAAAAGCACGTCATCTTAGGAACTGCTGGCCACATCGATCATGGGAAAACCGCTCTTGTGAGAGCTCTCACAGGAGTTGACACGGACCGACTGAAGGTGGAGAAGGAACGGGGAATAACCACCGAACTCGGATTTACCTTCTTGGACCTTCCAAGCGGAATACGAATGGGCATTGTTGATGTCCCAGGCCATGAAAAATTTGTCAAACATATGGTCGCAGGCGTCTGGGGAATCGATTTGGTGGCTTTGGTTATTGCAGCCGATGAAGGGGTGATGCCTCAGACAAACGAACACCTTGATATTTGCCGGCTTCTTGAGGTCAAAAAGGGCCTCATCGTGCTGACGAAAATCGATCTTGTCGACCAGGACCTATTGGAGTTGGTCAAAGAGGAAGTGACAGCAGTTGTCAAGCCTACTTTCCTCAGGGATGCGCCCATGCTTCGAGTCTCTTCAGTGACGGGAGAGGGGATTCATGAATTGATTTCTGAGCTCGATCGCCTTTCGAAGGAAGTTAAAGAGAGGTCGAGCGATGGACTTTTCCGCTTGCCCATCGACCGGGTCTTTGTCATGAAGGGGTTTGGCACGGTGGTAACCGGAACCGTGGTTTCCGGGACTCTTTCGGTAGGAGAATCTGTTCATATTCTTCCGTCGGGGGTGGAGGCCAAGGTCCGAACCCTTCAGGTCTACAACCGGCCTGTGGAGAGGGTCGTGGCAGGCCAGAGGGCAGCAGTTAACCTGCAAGGAATTGGAACCTCCGCGGTTGAGAGGGGAGATGTTCTGGCCCATCCCCATACGCTTTCGCCGACGCGGATGCTGGACGTCTTTATTGAGTATCTTCCGAGCGCCCAAAGGCCGTTAAGAAATCGAACGAAGCAGCGATTTCATATAGGCACAAACCTGACCTCAGCGTCGATCTTCCTCCTTGACCACGAGGAGTTGGGGCCAGGAGAGAGCGGGTTCGCACAGTTGAGGTTGGAGGCACCCGTGGTAGCGATGCCTCATGACCGATTCGTGATCCGGGGATCCGGGCTGATCCAGACCCTCGGCGGGGGAGTGGTCTTAGATGCTCATCCGATGAAGCATCAGCGGAATGTTCCATCTGTGATTGAAGACTTGAGCATTCTGAGAGGAGGAAGCCATGAACAGGTTATTGCCCAACATATTACCCGTTCTGGCATGAGAGGGATTGACTCGGAGGACCTCCTGAAACGCGTGAGCGTCTCTCCTTCAGACCTGCAGAAGGTGATGAAGAGGATGATGGATGAAGGGAAGGTTCTCTTGATCGACTCCGAGAAGATGAAGGTGGTCGACATCCGTTTCTACCAACAGCTGGAGGAGATGGCGCGAGCACACCTGAGGGAATTCCATCAACGGTTTCCTATGAAGCCCGGTTTGGCCAAAGAGGAACTGAGGACGAAACTCCCGGTGGATATGGATGTGAAGCTCTTCCAAATTGTTCTGAATGGATTAATTCAATCGAAAGAGGTCTCGGTGGAGAAAGACCGGTTGAGACTTTCCACGCATCAAATTTCATTGATGGATGAAAAGGGATTGATTAAGAAGGTAGAAGAAACCGTCCTCAAAGCGGGGCTCCAATCTCCTTCACCCAGGGAGCTATCTGAGGAATGGTCTGAAAAGGAAGAGGCGGTACAGTCTATCTTCGAACATCTCGTTCACGAGGGAGCACTGGTGAAAATCAAGAGCGGCATTTACATCCACCGCGTCCCATTTGAACATCTGAAGGGGGAATTGGTCTCCTATCTGAAAAAGAACAAAGAGATCACAACGTCTCAGTTTAAAGAGATGACGAACGCTTCGAGGAAGTACGCCATTCCGTTGATTGAGTACTTCGATCAAATCAAATTGACGATTCGGCTTGGGGAAAAGAGGGTTCTCAGGTCGGGCTGATCGTATGGAGGAGTTGAAACCGGATGTCAGGGCCCGCGTTTTTAGATGGGAGCAAGTGAGATTCTCGTGAGGTGACCGAAATGGCAGGGAAGAGGAAGATCATCAAGAAGGAGCTAAAGGAACCGGATGAATTTATCAGCTTTACGGAGCATGCCTTTCGTTTCATCAGCCGCCACTACCGACGGATCATCGCAGGAGGGGCCATCCTTGCGGTGCTGTTGGCTGGCTTTTTTCTCTATCAGAAATGGGAAGAGAAGAAGGAGGGAGAAGCGTATCGGTTGTTCGCGGCGGCCCTGGAACGCTACCAAATGGTGGAATCTCCCTATCGACAGGGGGGTTCAGTCGATTATAAGAGTCTTATAGAGAAATTTGATGAGGTCGTCACAAAGTTTCCTCGAACCTCTTCAGGGAAACTTTCCCTTCTCCATAAAGCGAATCTTCATCTGAAATTGTCGGAATTTGAAGAAGCCATCAAAACCTATGAGACCTTCCTGCAAAGAGCCGGAAAGGAGAGGCTCTATCGGCTGTTTGCCCTCGAAGGCTTAGGTTATGCTCATGAAGGAAAGAAAGAGTATGAGAAGGCGGTCGAGGCCTATGAAAAGATGCTTGAAATGGGGGAAGGGCTTCAGGTCGCGAACGCCCATTTGAATAAAGGACGCTGTTACGAAAAGATGGGTAAAAAGAAAGAGGCCCTGGAAAGTTATAAGACCTTTCTGGGGGCAGCCCCAAAAGCGATGATGGCTAATTTTGTCTCTGGAAAGGTATCGCACCTCGAGGAGTAATATCAGGCAAGACATTTCACTTGACAAAAGTGGATAATCTTTTATGGTTGTGGCAAAAACTACAAAGCATGAATTCAAATTCGTATGGTCCGGTGAAAAGTCCTGATTGGTCA
>CAYMTD010000166.1:0-5603 GCA_964393245.1 uncultured Syntrophaceae bacterium | reverse complement strand
GGTCGAACAATGGGTTGCATGGGGAAACATCCATCTCATCGACCTCACCTCCTTTGATTCTTGCTTACACTAAAGTCTAAAAACCTTTTCCCCATTTGTCAAGAAAACTTGCTGGAAAGGTTTCTCTCTGATATTATGAGACGACCGAACGATCAAGGATAAGAGAAAGCGTTAAATTGGGTATGGACCGAAATCCTCTATCGCCTTGGCCAGAGCGAGCATATTCTCCGGTCTGACATAATCGGGCACGGAGTTCCCACTTGAAAGGATATATCCGTATCCTGGCCCAAGATCCTTGATCAGGTTTCGCACTTCCGAATAAGTCTCTTCAGGGGTTCCCATTCCTAAGGTGTTCAAGTTCACATTGCCAAGGATGCACACCCGCTCACCCAATTTCCGCTTGAAGGCACGGATATCTATGCAATTAGGATCAATGGGTTCTCGTTTGAGCGCCGCGAGGACTCTTTCCCTTGGAAGCATTTTTTCAATCACTGTCAAAACGCCACGATATTCACGAAATCAGACTGGATCTCCTTGACAACTTTCTCCCCCTGGCCCCCCTCAGCGGAGATCTCGAAACCTACCTGCCCTGGTTGCGTTACTCCAAGCAAGGGCAACCCGCCCACATAGCGGTCGCCGATTTTAATCCCTTTTTTGCCGGCCATGGATGGATCTTTAAGTAACAGGAAGACCGGAGCGGGCGGCGACTCCAGATAATTCGATGCAAGTTTCAAGGCTCTTCCTTGCCCCCCTTTGCTGAAATGGAGAATCCATCCTTCTTCTCCGGGAAGAGCCTCAGTCGATATCAGATTCGAAATTGCAAAAGGTGAGAGAAACTCCAGTTTCTTTTCGTCGAGATTGGGCCCACGGATAAGAAAAAGGGTCTTTCCGGAGGCAGAGAGTCTTCCGTTGTTTTCAACCACATAAAAATTCGTCTGCATGGAAGCCCCAATCTCAGCCACTCTGCCGACGATCTCCTCAGCAACGATGAAAGGACCTTTGCCTCCAAGCTTCGTAAAGAGGATATCTCCGCAGAAACCTTCCGGACAAGCGTATTCTGAAATCGATCCTTCTTCAAGGTTGTAGAATCGAATGGCCCAGCTCAGTGATTCACAGCAACCTGTCTTCTCGGCCGAAATCAGAAGATCGGGATTATGAACAGAGACATGCGTTGGAAGGCTTTCTGCAGTCATCAAAGGAATTCCCCGGGCCCCATAGAACTCCGTCACATACAGGTTCTCTTTGTTCTGATAAACATAATAAGGGTGAACCACCAAAATCCATTTTTGGTCTGGAGTGGCAAGAAGATAAGGGGGCACTGACTTACCCCAGGAAGGGACAAGAGATCGATTCAAGGGAACTCTCTTCCCCGTCTTCCGGAAAAGGATCTGTCCCTTCTCGATCTGGGCGATAGTGATGTTCTTCTCTTTCAGAGGGCGAAGAAAAGGGAGCGATGGATGAGTCCCATACCTGTCAAAATAGTTCCTAAAGGAGAGACTGGCCAGAGGTGGTAGGTTGGTCGTAAGCTTTTGAACAGACTCTGTGTGAATGAGGTTTGGACTCGTCCAGAGGAATTCCTTTTCAACCAGTTGAAATGGTTCTCCTGCGACGGGTCCAGCCGACCAAAAGATGACAAATACAAGAGGGATGATAAGAATTATGTCTCTATGCTTGAAAAAATTCACTGGTCTTTCTCCTTTCATAGGCCCTATAAAGGGTGGAGGTTTTGATCTTTTCGATGATCTGCTTTTCCTCATCGGTCAACTTTAGATCTTTTAAAACGTCGAGATTCTTGATCAGGTGACCAGGGTTATTCGTACCCACCACCACCGTAGTTACTTCTTCATGGGATAGGTTCCACTTCAATGCGATATTGGCCAATTGGCTCAGATCTTTCAGGCCAACTTCCTCTCCCATCTTGAAAAGCTCCCCTTTCATGAAGGCCTCCCTGGAGATCACCGCCAGGCCTTTTCCTTTTGCCGTAGGGAGAACCTTCCGCTTCCCTCCCGCATCGGCAAAATTGAAGTTGATGTAAACGGCATCAAAACAACCCGCCTCGATTTGCTTGAGATAGGTATCCTCTCCCGAGAACGTGTCTGCACATGCGAAACGGATCAGCCCCTCTTTTTTCAACCTTCCGATATTATATTTGATCTTCTCAAGGTACTCAGCGTCGTGGTCCAGGGCCGACTTCATGAAGGCAAGGTTTAGAAAATCGAGGCAATCTCTCTGAAGCAATTTCAATCCCCTCTCAACCTCTGCCTTGAGCAAAGCATATTGGGCCATCTTCTTATTATGGGGATCATAGGTGTAAACCATTCCCTCAGGACGTGTCTGAATATAGATTTCATACGGGGGAGGCAACTCTTTCAGGTTTCGGCCGAGAGCCTCTTTTTCTGAATCCTGGGTCACATCAAAAAAATTGATACCGTTTTGATAGGCGAGGGAGAGCACCTCTTTCCTTCTCTCTTGACCAAAGCCTTCAAAAAAATGACCGGGGCGGATGGCCAATTCAAAGTTTTCATTAAAACCCCTGGACCTCCCATCGGGCAGATACTCATGCCCTCCCATGGAGAGAATCGAAATTTTTACCCCAGTGTGACCCACCTCTTTATAGATCATCTTCTCACTCCAGGTTGATCATTACCCTTTGACCGCACTCTCTGTGAATCCCTTGATCAGGAAGTTTTGGAGCAAAAGATAAAGCGTAGCCGGAACCATCGTAGCAATCACGGTGGCAGCCATGATGGTCGACCACTCTGTGCGAAATTCACCCACGAGCTGCGTGATGCCCAGGGTCAGGGTCTGTTTCGCTTTTGCGCTGATCAGACAAAGAGCCCACAAGAGATCGCCCCAAGATAAAAGAAAGGCGAAGATGATGGTGGCCACCAAACCGGGTAGAATACCGGGCAAAACCACCGTGAGAAAGGTCCTGGTTCTCGAAGCGCCATCCACCATGGCGGCCTGGTCGATTTCAATGGGAACGGTATCGACATAACCTTTGAGCATCCAGATGCTGAAAGGAAGTGTAATGGTGGTTTGAGACAGAATGAGTCCGAGCAAGGTATTGTAGAGTTCCACATAACTGAGCATCTTGAAATAGGGTCCAACCAGAAGGACTCCCGGAATCATCTGCGAGGAAAGAAAAATGGTCATCAGCAGGGTCTTCCCCTTAAACCGGAATCGCGAGAACCCGTAAGCTGCAAAAGCGCCGATGAAAGAGGAAAAGGCCGCCGTGGACACAGAAACGATGAGGCTATTCATGAAATATTTGATGAACTTTTCCTGGAACCAGATTTTCGAATAAGCATAAACGGTGGGGTTTTGTGGAAAAAGAGTCGCAGGATAACTGACCACCTCACCCTCTGTCTTAAACGACGAAGTCACCATCCAGTAAAAAGGAATCAAGTTGAAGATCCCCATCACGATGAGGGCCAGATAGATGAAGGTCCAGAAGGGAAGTCTCCTCACGGACATGAATTAGACCTCCCTCCTCATGGTCATCCTTAAGTAAGGAATGCTAATGATCAGCATCACAATCGCCAATACGACCGCAATCGAAGCGGCATAAGAGGTATTGAAAAACTGGAAATAGTGTTTATAGGTCAAGAGAGAGAGGACCTGACTCGAATATCCCGGTCCCCCTCCTGTCATGCTGTAGACCATTCCGAACAGACGGCACTCCCAGATCGTATCAAGGATCATGGCGATGATGAACATGTATTTCAAATTCGGAAGGGTAATATAAAGGAAGTTCTGTAATGGGGAGGCACCATCAATCGCCCCCGCCTCATACTGTTGTCTGGGAATCGCTTGAAGACCGGCCAATAGGATGAGCATGGCAAAAGGATAGCCCCGCCAAATTTCAGCGAAGATGAAGCAGGAAAATGCCAGATGAGGTATCCCCAGCCAGTCAATGGGTTCAATGACGAACCCACCCTTTATGAGAACAGAATTGACAAACCCCGGGAGGGTGTCGAAGATGAACTTCCAGATGAGGCCGCCGATGACATCCGGGACCGTCCATGGAAGGATGGCAATGACCCTGAAAAAATTCCTCCTCTTGATCTCCATGTTGAGGAGAAGGGCCACCCCGAGGCCGATCAAAAGATGAAAAGAGACCGTCATGGAGACGAAGATAAAAGTATTCAAAAGGGACGTTAAGAATTCGGCATCGTGGAGAAGCCTCCCATAGCTCGAAAGAGTGAACGAGGGTTTGCTCACCCAGACCAAGTTAAAACTCTGTAGGACGGCGGCGATTGCAGGAAACCCAAGGATGCTCACGAGCAATAAAAAAGCGGGCAGAATGAAAAAATAACATTTGTGTCTATCGTGGATTCGCATGGGCGAGTCTTTGCTTATGCGAGCTTCATATCTCTTGAGGAGGGGGGAATACCCCCTCCTCTTCTCCAATGTTATTTTCGGGTCAAAATGGCTTCGATCTGGTTGTGGGCATCCTTCAATGCCTGATCCGGGGTCTTCTGTTTTGCGACGGCAGCCTGTAGATTCTGGCGGAAGGTCTCGAGACATTCAGGCCACTGAGGAATCAAAGGCAGAAAGGCCGCATTCTCGATCTCCCTTTTGACCACCGTTGCGTATTTGCTTTGCAGGATAGGACCATAGGTGTCGTTCACACTCTTTCTGCATGAGAGCATGTTGTTATCAATGAACCACTTCTCCATCTGCTTCTTGTCGGTGAGGAACTTCATTAACTTCCAGGCCGCCTCTGGATTCTTGGTATTGGGATTCATGAAGATCGACTTTTGATAAAGCGTAGAACGGATCTTCGATTTCACCCCCTCTTTCTGCGGAACAGGAAACATCTCAAGCACTTCCCACCCATGAAGGTCAGGATTGAAGCCACTGACCTCCGTGATGGACCACATCGTTCCAATTTTCATGGCTGTCTTTTTAAAGGCAAGAAGTCTGCGGGCCTCGTTACAATCGACCTGCGCCACACCAGGAGGCATGACTTTGTCCTTCAAAATGAGATCGACCACATAATTGAAAGCTTCTTTGGCTTCCGGAGTGTTCAACGCTGAGTGTTTCCAGTCAGGCGTCAGGAAATCGCCTCCGAATCCTCTTAGAACGACAGAGAATCTCAGGTCGAAACAGGCTTTGGCAAGAACGAAGGCCACTCCCCACTGGTCAACCGGACCTCCCGGCTTAGTGGCTTTCGTTAGCTTTTTACATACCTCTCTGAACTCCTTCCAGTTTTTGGGAGTGCTCTTGATTCCTGCTTCTTTAAAAAGTTGAGAGTTGTAGACAACGACCATGGCAACCGTATTCTTAGGAATGCCGTAAACCTTGTTGTCCTCGGTGACAGGCATCAGGGTCCTCGGATAGAAGTCGGAAAGCCACTGTTGTCCTCCTTCCTTCTCGATAAAGGGGGTTATATCCTTGACCCATCCTTCTTTAATATACTGCTTCACCGGATTAACATCGAGGGCAAAGACATCCGGACCCGCACTCGCCCGGATGGCTGTGGTGAACTTGACGTCTCTTTGAGCAAGGGCCACCGGTTCAGGTTCCACCTTGATTCCGGGATTCAATCGCTCAAACTCTCCGATCGCCTCTCTGAGAGACCTGCCCCAGATATCCTG
>CAYMTD010000165.1:1852-5661 GCA_964393245.1 uncultured Syntrophaceae bacterium | reverse complement strand
GAGATGAACCACTCGGGATGTTCAATGACCCATCGAGAATCGATTCCCACATGGTTGGGGACCATGTCGCTGGCCATCCGAATGCCCCGCCTCCAGGCCCGATCTTTTAGATTCTGAAAAGCCTCCTCCCCACCCAGATCGTTTGCGATCTCATAGTCGAAGAGGGAATAAGCTGAGGCCACGGCCTCTGGATTGCCCAACATCTGCTTGATTCTCTTCGACGCCTGGCTTCGTTCCCAAACCCCAATCAACCAGAGGCCAGAAAAACCCCAGCGTGCCAGAATATCAAGCTCCTCGTCAGGGATCTGGTCTAAGCGCTCAATGGCCCGTTGATACTTCTTTGAGAGTTGATCGAGCCACACATAGATATTCTTGGCTATCAGAACAACCCTCGGCATCCAGTCCAGGTCGCGGCTGAACCGCTCCGGCTCTGCTTCCATCCCCAAATACTCGTAAACCGATGCAGGGGCACGGCGCCAAAACATCCAGCGTCGCGACTCGGCAATCTCCTCTTCCTTGATGAGATCGAGACTGCTGAGCAGACGGTAGAAATATTTACCCAGCATGAATCCCCATTTTTCCCGGATGTATTCAAGCTGACCCGTAAGAGAGTGAGGAGCAGCAACGGCTGGGCTCCGCAGCATGTCGATTAAATTCTGACCGCTCGGACCAAAGGTGGGTTGAGTGCCAAAGAACGTGTGGAGGTCCTCCATCATCTTAAAATAGGAGGTCTCCTTTTCGAGCTCGGAATCATCGAAGAGTTCGATGAAGGCGGAGAAGGCTGGGTTCAAATTGGCGAGCCAGAGCATGAGCATCTCTTCGAGGACAATCTGGCGATGAGGAACGCCTGCTGTTCCGCCCTCCAGATAAGCGTCGAGTTCAATTACTCGACGATAGAGAGCGACGGTCGGAAATTCATCTGCGAATTGACGCAAGGCATGATCGACCGCCGCTTTCCCAGATTTTTCATAGAGCCGTTCGAGAGCCTTTTTCATGACCCAGGGATTCTTTTCATCCCGGTAGAGGCTCGTAATGTAATGGAGGATTTCGTCAATGAGTCCCATGGCATTAAGCTGCCCGGCTCTGACCGCCTGCTCAGGGAAATTGATGAGATCCCTTTTTTGATTCATCTTCTGGGCAAAGACCCGCGCCGCATGGAAGTTTAGCAGGATGACATTTCCACTCAAGGTAAAAAGAGAATCGTCAAATTGATAGAGGTCCCGCGCCTTCCGTGAGATATGAAACTCAAAAGTTAAAGGTTTTGCTCCTTTCATGGCTAAGGCTAAGAACAATATAGGTTATTCTCCCGGTAGACTCAAGAAAAAAGAAGTGGAGGATCAGCGGGCCCTTGAGTTGGCGGAACAGGTCTTCGGGTCACTCCAAGGTGCATTCTGATAATTTAACGAATCTAAATTTCCGTTTTTTCAAAATCGGCACAGCCTCCGTTAGTCCCTCCGCTGTTTCTCCCTCCGGATGGTTCATGTGCAGCAGAATGATCGAAGAAGGCCGGGCATTCAGCAAAGCCTCCGTCACCTGGTTCTTCGTATAGGTGGCTCCTGAATCGCCACGAACGCTGAAATTCGCCACCTCGTAACCCAAGGCATTGGCGATCTCAATGCAGATCTCGTCACTGTGTGCTGTTCCAGGTCGGTAGTATTTTGGCTTGCGGCCGGTGAGATTTTGAATTTTGATTGCATTTCGTTCTATTTCGTCAAAGATCTCATCCACACTCTTTGTTCCTGCGATCCCATAAGCAGAACGGCCATTCGCGGAGCATGGCTTGTGGTTTAGGCCGTGATTTTCGATTTCAAAGAGAGGCTCTTTTGTCAACTCCCCAAATATCTCCATGTTTGCATCGATCCACTTTCCGCTGAGAAATAGCGTAGCAGGAATCTTCTCGCTTTTGAGGTATTTGATCAATGTGGCATCATAACCGTTACCCCTCGGTCCCCCGCACGCATCGAAGGTGAGGGCGATAACCTTTTGGTCAGTGTTGAGCCTTCTCCTGACTCCTGTCACCTTCTCCCCCCATTCCCGCGGGGTTTTGCCCTTAAATCTTGAAATAATTCTATCGCGATCTGTCGATTCTTGGCAAAGAGACTGGCTCACTATTCCAATAAAGGTGGCGAAGAAGCAGATTACGATGACAACGTCCCTTTTGATCATTGTTTGCCTTGGATTTTTCACCCTCGCATTACTCCGTGAACCCTGGCTTGACAATCGTATCCCATTACCTTATTTTAAACCAGTAGGGCTTCTGAAGCCCTATTCTTATATCATAAAAAGAAACATGATCAAGATTGGGACGAGTGGATTTTCTTTTCCGGATTGGAAGGGAACGGTCTATCCGATGGGGCTTCGGGAAAAGGAGATGTTGCCTTTCTATGAGAGAGAGCTTGGGTTCAATGCCCTGGAGGTGAATTTTACCTACTACACCCTTCCCTCTCCAAAAAGTTTCGAGGCCATGTCCAAGAAAACCTCGAAAGAATTTGAGTTTGTTGTGAAGGCCTTTAAAGGGATGACCCACGAGATCCGGGATAAAGAGACCGGTGCAATGATTGATAATCAGGAGACTTTCAAGAAGTTCAGGTATAGCCTTGCCCCTCTGATCGGAGAGGGAAAGTTGACCGGGGTCCTGGCCCAGTTCCCTTACGGGTTCTTCCCCAATCGAGAGAATTTTGATTATCTTGAAAGATTCAAGGCAGAGATGGAGGACATCCCTCTGATCTATGAATTCCGGAACCAGACATGGCTAAAAGAAGGGACCTTCAACTTTTTGGAAAAGAATGGAATTGGATTTTGTATTGTGGATGAGCCGAAAATACCCGAGTTGATGCCTTACCTTCCAAAGACAACTTCTGAGATTGGTTATTTCCGGTTTCACGGGCGGAATCCCAACTGGTTCAATGTTCCAGTGAAAGTCCGCTACGACTACCTTTACAGCGAAGGGGAGTTGAAAGAGTTTATCCCGGACATCAAGGATATATCGAAGAAAACTGCAAAGACCTTAATTTTTTTCAACAACTGCTACTCTGGTTCGGCTGCGAAAAATGCAGCCCAGATGGCGAAGCTGCTCACAGAAAAAAACAGCTGATAGCGTATAGCATATAGCGCATGGCGGATGGCAGACAGCCTATGCATATAGCAATTAGCTATCAGCCATAAGCCATAAGCCAAAGGGGGTAAAGTGGTGATCGAGATCGATTTCAAGAAAGAGGATGGGCTCATTCCGGTGATTGTTCAGGATGCCTCAACCCATGAAGTGCTCATGTTAGGCTACATGAATCAGGAGGCATGGGAGGAGACCCTGAGAACGAAAAGGGCATCTTTCTGGTCGAGATCCCGGAACAAACTCTGGGTGAAAGGAGAAACCTCAGGCCATTTTCAGGAGATTAGAGAGATCTACCTCGATTGCGACGGGGATACACTTCTTCTAAGAGTTGACCAACTGGGAGGAGCAGCCTGCCACACGGGGTTCCGGAGCTGTTTCCATCACCGCTATGAAAAGGATGGATGGATCCTTTCAGGGGAGAAGATCTTTGATCCGAAGGAGGTGTACGGAAAGTGAAGATACTGAAGATTGGAATTCCGAAAGGGAGTCTGGAAAATGCCACCATTGAGCTGTTTAGAAAATCGGGCTGGAGAATTTCAGTAAGCTCCCGAAGCTATTTCCCCAGTGTGGATGATGATGAGATTCGCTGCACCCTGGTCAGGGCCCAGGAGATGTCCCGGTTCGTCGAGATGGGAACGCTGGATGTGGGCCTGACCGGGAAGGATTGGGTTCTGGAAAACGGCTCCGATGTGGTCGT